>NZ_JBFUCA010000120.1:0-9965 GCF_056405475.1 Polaromonas sp. P1_G4 | reverse complement strand
GTGGACAACCGCGGCGGCGGCAACGGCAACATCGCCGGCCAGATGGTCGCGCGAGGCCCGGCCGATGGCACCAGCCTGCTGGTGCAGTACTCGGGCTACCAATGCATCACGCCGCTGATCCAGCCGGTGCCCGGCTTTGACCCGGCGACCAACCTCAAGCCGCTGGGCCATTTGATTGACGCGCCGCAGCTGCTGGTGGTACGCGGCAACTTTCCCGCCGACAACTTTGTGGACTTCATCAAGTACGTCAAGGCCAACCCCGGCAAGGTCAACTATGCATCCAGTGGCAACGGCTCGCTGCAGCATGTGACGACCGAGCTGCTCAAGGACCTGACCAAGACTTTCATGGTGCACATCCCTTATCGCGGTACGGGCCCGGCGCTGAACGACCTGCTGGCCGGCACGGTGGACTTCACCATCACCACACCGCCGCCGCTGCTGCCGCACATCCGCGCAGGTAAACTCAAGGCGCTGATGGTGACCGGCCGCACGCGCCTGGCCGCGCAACCCAATGTGCCGACCGCCATCGAGACCGGCGTGCCGCTGGTGGCATCGTCGTGGTTCGCGGTCTACGGGCCGACAGGACTGYCCGCCGACCTGCAAGGCCGACTCTCGCTGGCCATCAAGCAGGTGGTGGAGTCGGAAGGCTTCAGGAAGCGCGCCGAAGAGCAAGGCGCGAAAGCGGTTGTGATGAGCGGCGCCGAGCTGGCTACCCTGGGTGACAACGAGCGCAAGATGTGGGGCCGGATCGTGAAACTGGCGAACATTAAAGCCGACTGAAGTCTTTAACAGCCCGCAAAAAGCGGCACAGCCCCGGTGCAAATCGCGCCGGGACTGTGCCGCTTTTTTTGTGGAGGAGAGTCTTAGCTCAGATCGGCGATCAAATCGATGTACTGCTGCATTRCATCGTCCTGCGAGGTGCCCTTGAGGCTGTTCCAGGCGTCCCACTTGGCGCGGGCCACCATGTCACCGAAGCCGGGCTTCTTGTCGGCGTTGTCACCGCTGCTGCCCTGCTTGTAGAGCGCGTAAATCTTCAGCAGCGTCGCGTTGTCGGGGCGCTCGCTGAGGTTTTTCGAATCGGCCATGGCTTTGTCGAAGGCAGCTTTCAGGTCTGACATGAGAAATCTCCGTTTTTAGAAGTGGGTCACCAATGAGGTGGCTTGGGGTAACTGCCCGGTATCTTAGCGAGGCCGTTACCGCCAAAATAGAGGATTACCCCCACGCTTTTCACTACGTGTAATGCGCTGCCCCCCGAGGGGGTTAATTTTCCTTGGGGGCGGCCCGGCGGAAAATTCTTTCCGACAGGTAATTTAGTTGGTTTTAGGGAGTGCTCATGGTTACACGCGTTACCGCTCAGGCCGCAGGCCGAAAAGTGGCAAAAAACGTCCAGAAGAACGTCAAGCGGGCCGTCTCGGGAACCCTGGGCATTTCAGGGGAGCGCATGAGCAAGGTCGACACGGCCTGGCTGCGCATGGACAACGATGCCAACCTCATGATGATCGTGGGCGTGTGGCAGCTTGCGCCGGGCGTCAGGTACGCAGCCGTCTGCGAACGCATCGAAAACAGCCTGCTGAAGTACGACCGCTTCAAGCAGCGCGTGATGGAAGACGCCGCCGGCGCCACCTGGGTGATGGACCGCAACTTCGACCTGGCCAACCATGTCGTGCAGGAGAAATTGGCCAAATCAGCCAACCAGGAGCAGGCCCTGCAGGACCGCGTGGCCGTGCTTGCCACCCAGCGCCTGGACCCGAAACGCCCGCTGTGGCAAATTCACCTGATCGAGGATTACACCGGGCCCGATGGCGTCAAGGGCAGCGCGATGATCGTGCGCATCCACCACTGCATCGCGGACGGTATTGCGCTGATCTCCGTGACCATGTCGCTGGTCGATGGCGGCACGCCGCCGCCTGAGCGGCGCAAGAAGGCTGCGGCGGCTACCGGCACGGAAGACTGGATTGCCGACACCCTGCTCAAGCCCTTCACCGACATCACCGTCAAGGCACTGGGTGCCGTCGGTGAAGGTGCAGCGCGCTCGCTGGGCATGCTGGGTGACCCCAAAAAGGGCATGGAAGACGGCATGCACGGCTCCATGGACATGGCCAAGGTCTTGATGCAGGTGCTCAAGGACGGCGCCGCGCTGGCCCTGATGCCCGACGACTCCAAGACCCGGCTCAAAGGCAAGCCCGGCGGCGCAAAAAAAGTGGCCTGGTGCCAGCCGATTCCGCTGGACGAGGTCAAAGCCGTGGGCAAGGCACTCAACTGCTCGATCAACGACGTGCTGCTCAGCTGCGTGGCCGGCGCCCTGGGCGAATATTTGAAAACCTTCGGTGACGATGTGGCGGGCCAGGAGATTCGCGCCATGGTGCCGGTCAACCTGCGGCCGCTGGACCAGGCGCACAAGCTGGGCAACCGGTTCGGCCTGGTGCCGCTGGTGCTTCCCATCGGGGTGGAGAATCCGATCGAGCGCGTCTACGAGGTGCGCCGGCGCATGGCTGCGCTCAAGGGCAGCTACCAGCCGTTGCTGGCTTTCAGCCTGCTGGCGGTGGCGGGCCTTTTGATCAAGCCGGCGCAGGACGTGATGCTCAACCTCTTTGCCAAGAAAACCACGGCTGTGATGACCAACGTGCCTGGCCCGCGCGAAAAGCTCAAGTTCTGCGGCTCGACACTGGAGCAGAGCATGTTCTGGGTACCGCAGTCGGGCGACGTGGGGCTGGGCGTGTCTATCTTGAGCTACGGCGGCGGCGTGCAGTTCGGCGTGATCACCGACAGCACCCTGTGCCCGGAGCCGCAGCGCATCATCGATGAGTTTGTGCCGGAGTTCGCCAAGCTGTCCATCGTGACGCTGATGTTGCCTTGGGGAGAGTGAGCCCTCGCTGTGCGTCGCAGTTGCCAGGAAGCTCCGGTTAATTTTTTTGAGATTTTTATGGCCTTAGCCCAATAACGACGGGCGCAAGCAGCTACTTTTTTGATAGCACATCCCGCAGCAACTCCACCGCGCGGAAAAGGCGTCAGGCTGCAAAACGCTGTGAGGCGATGGCCAACAGTCCGTCGAAGATGAGGCTGTCCACCAGCTCAAACTTCACCGACATGCTGGGCGCCATCTTCCAGCCAGCGCCGCCGGTCATGATGCATTCGGGTGTTTCGCCGCAGTGGCGGGCGACGTTTTCCACCATGCGGTGTATCGCACCGGCAATGGCGAAAGTGCCGCCGCTGGTCAGCGCATCGCTGGTATTGGTGGGAAAGTCGCGCACCTCGCCGGTAGGAACGTGCAGACCGGCCGTGCCGGACTCGAGCGCGCGCAGCATGATGCCGTGGCCTGGAAGAATGAAGCCGCCCAGGAATTTGCCGGAAGCGTCGATCGCCTCGACCGTCACGGCGGTACCCACCATGACAACCACGCAAGGCTTGTTGATGCCGCGCGCCAGCAGCCGGTGGCGCGCACCGATCATGGCCACCCAACGGTCAGCGCCCAACCTGGCCGGATGGTCATAGCCATTGGTGACACCAGCCTCATGCGGGCTGGAAACGACCCAGTGCGGCGCCACGTCCCAGAGTTCCATCTGCTCGACCACACGCCGCTTGATGGCGTCGCCGGCAACGATGCAGCCGAGGATACGCGACGGAGGTTGCATGCCGCCCCACTCTTCTTCGGACAGCTTGTCGATGTTTTCCAGAAACACCGCGCCCTGCGCCAGCAGCTTGGCCTTGGGCACAGGGGCTTCGTACTGGGCCCATTTCAGGCGGGTGTTACCCACGTCAAGCGCTAGGAAGGTCATTTGGCGGATTATGAACAGGTTTGAAGCGCACCTGCAGGCGCAGGCCTACAGGTTTTCCAGTAGACGCGGCAAAGAACGCTCAGATCAATCCGAACCAGCACGCGCGCTGGATGGCGGCCAGCTTGTTGTCGACCTTGAGTTTGGTCATGGCATTGGAGAGGTGAAAGTTCACCGTGCGTTCGCTGCAGGCCAGCAACTCGCCGGTCTCGCGTGCCGTCATCCCCTGGAAGGCCAGGCTCAGGCATTCGAGTTCGCGCGGGCTCAGCGGGCTGCGCGCTTCGGCCAGCGCGCGCTTGAGCAGCGGCCAGATGTTGAGGGCCGACCAGGCCAGCAAGGCCGCCTCGCTGCGGTCATGCCACTGGCGCGGGCTGAAGAGGTAGCATTCAAAGGCCCGCCCCACCGTCAACGGAAAGGCGATGCGCACCACGCTTTGGTAACCGTGAGCCAGCCACAGCCGGCGCCAGCGGCCCAGGCTTTCGAAAGCGGTTTTGGAAATATCCTGCCAGGCGACAAGAGGTGCGTCGGAGTCGCGCCACGGGGCGCCGAAGTCCCGGCTCTCGGCCAGGGCCTCGGCGGCATCCAGCAGGCGCGGAGGGTGAATGGCCAGCACCAGCCGGTCTTCCTGCCCCCCGAACGGGTCGGGGCCCAGTACCATGAGCGCTTCGACCGAGAACTCGCGAAGGGCGCACAGCCAGTCGCTGATGACGCCGTCCAGGCTGACGCTGTCAAAGTTGGCAGGTAACAGCATTAGCTTGACGAGATAAGAACCGGGACAATACAGTCAAATGTCAAATGCATCATCAGTCAGGTTCCCGGTTGTGCTGGAGAAGTTCTTAACGTGAGGAGCGCCCGCTTTCACGCGTGGCTTGCGCGGCGTCCCCTGCTTCAGTGGCTGCGCGAGGAACTGATCCTTGCGCCCCTGGAGCCCATTTTGCATCCATCCCCGCGGCGGCTGTGGTGGCTGGGTCTTTCTTTTTTTTCGGGCAACGCCCTGTTCGCCTGGATCTGGTCGGTCTGGCTGCCGCAGCCCTATGAAAACCTTCCGCTGCGCGTCGTGGCCAGCGTGCTGGGCTACAGCCTGATGACCAAACGCGTCAACCATGACCCGGGAAGCCGGCTGGCGCAACGGGTATTTGGTGTGGTGTTCTGGCTCGAACTGCCGGTCCTGTTCAGCTGGATGTACCTGTGCAACGGCAGCAATACCGTGTGGCTGGCCACCCTGGCGGCCATGGTGCTGATCTACTACCATGTCACTGACTGGCGCCTGGCGACCCTGGGCACCATCACTGGGGGGGGGCTGGCCTGGGTCATGTTCCTGTACGTGGGGCCGGCGGTTCCCGCCCTGCCGGAAGACCAGCGCACCGTGCATGCCGTGGTATTTGCGTTTGCCTGGTCGATCGCGCTGGTGCTGAACCTTTCCTCGGCCAACCTGCGGCGGGAACAGCTTTCCAGCACGCTCACTACCATCGGCATCATGGCGCACGAGCTGCGCACGCCGCTGTCGACGGCAGCCCTGCTGGGCGATGCGATCCAGCTGGAGGTACAGCGCCAGCCCGACAACCCGCGCGCGCTGCAGCTGGACAAACTGGCGCTGCGCCTTCACGCACTGGTTCGAAACATGAACCACCAAATCGACACACAGATCGCGAATGCCAAGCTGCTGCAGCTGCCACGGCATACCCAACAGGTCGCGGCCGGCAAATTGGTCCAGGATGTCGTGGCGGCGTATCCCTACCAGTCGAGTCGCCAGAGGGAATGCGTGCGGGTGCTTGTTCACGATGACTTCACCTTCCGTTCTTCCGCCACACAGTTTTCCCAGGTGCTGGACAACCTCATCAAGAACGCGCTGCATTCCCTGATGGCGGCTGACTCGAAATACCCGCACGGCGCCCTGCGCATTGAAGTCGGCAGGACGCAGGCGCGCGGCCGCATCATGGTGGCCGATGAGGGCATGGGTATCGACGCTGCCTTGCTGCCGCAGATTTTCAAGCCGTTCTTCTCGAGCAACCGCGGCACGGGGCATGGCCTGGGCCTGGCCTTTTGCCAGCAAGTGGTACAAAGCGCAGGTGGCACCATTCATGTGAAATCAGAGTTCGCCGTGGGAGCTGCTTTTACCATCGAGCTGCCGATTACGGCCTGATACCTTGCACATGATTTGCTTTTGACAACCCGCGCTAGACTGACAACATGTCCTTTGCACTTTACCGCCGTCCCGGAGGCGTGGTTTTCCTGGACGACGACCCGGATTATCTCGAAATGCTCGCGGAAGTCATGCCGCTGGACTGGCATGTACGCCTGTTCCTGCGCCCGGTGGCGTGTATAGACCTGCTGCTCCAGGAGCCGGTGCGCTGGGAAGCGGATGCCTGGCGCCAGCAGGAAATCATCAATCGATGGCGCGAGGGGTCGGCCCTGATCCCGCAAATCCTGCAGTACTGGCGGGAAGACGGCACGGCGCGATTTGCGCTCACGCAGGTCTGCGTGGTGGACTATTCCATGCCGGCCATGAGCGGGCTGAGGGTGTTGAGCGAGCTGACCGGGTGGTCGGGTTCGCGCGTTTTGCTGACAGGCAGGGCCGACGAGCAACTTGCCGTGTCGGCCTTCAACCGCGGGCTGATCGAACAATTCATTCCCAAGCAATCTCCGGAGATCCGGCTGCGCCTGACCGATGCGGTGCAGGCGCTGCTGCGACAGCCCGATCCCCGGCACCAGCAGACCTGGCGGGCGACGCTGTCCCGCGCGCAGCATGCGCTGCTGTGCGAAACATCCGTCGCGCAGGAGCTGGAAAACCTGGCGCTGCGGCAAGGCTGGATCGAGCATGTGGTGATCGGTGCACCCTTCGGTGTGCTGGCCCTTGACCGCAAAGGCAGCGTCAGCTGGTTGCAGCTGGAACCCGCCGGGAACCTGCCAGAGCTTGCCGAAATGGCGGCATCGCAAGGCTGGGATGCCTCGACCGTGAAGGACGTGGCAGCGGGCAGGAAACTCATCGATCTGGAACTGCAGCTGGCACTGGGCGCCGGCCACAAACCCCAGCCGCGCCAGGCCTTCGCCATCGCTTCCGGTCCGACCGTACTCCATGCGGCGCTTTTTACCGTCGGCGAGCCTTTTAACCCCGGCTTCATGAGCAGCCACGAGCGATTTATTGCCACCTCGGGTGAGAGACACCTTCAGGACTGACGCCGGCATCATGCCTCCTGGCCGGCCCGGGCGCGCCGTGCAATCGGCCAGTCCCATGGTTTCACGATCGGCGCGATCTCGCGTGCGACCGCTTCCACATGGTCCAGTTCGGAATCCATCAGCCCGGCATTCAGAGTTAACCTCATCATCGCGCGTTTGCTGCTGGTGGCCGGCGCGCAGAACATCGACGAAAACACGTTGCGCTCCTCCAGCCGGTCCCGCAACACCATGGTGTCGGATTCCAGTCCAACCTCCAGCGCAATGATCTGCTGGCTGCCCTGATGGATGGGATAGCCCAGCTCGCTCAAGGCAGACCGCAACCTGCGCGTGTGGGCGTGAAGCCTTGCACGCGCATCGTCGCTGTTGCGGATCACCTCCAGCGTGGCTGCAAGGCCGGCAATCTCGTGCGGCAGCAGGCTGGAGCTGAAGATATTGGGAAAGCTTGAACAGAGAATGTAATAGCGCATGTGCGCCGGCGCGGTAAAAAAGCCGGCCCGGCCGGCAAAAGCCTTGGCAAGGCTGGCGGTGATGAAGTGCACGCGGCTGGTGAGGCCCAACTCGGCGCACAGCCCCGCACCTTCCGGGCCGTGTGTGCCCAGCGAGTGCGATTCATCCACCAGGATCATGCAGCCGTGCTGCTCGGCCACATCGACAATTTCCCCCAGGGGACAGATGGCACCCGTGGTGCTGTACACGGAATCGACCACCACGATGCCAGGGCCGTTCCTGGCGATCATCCGGGCGAGATGAACCGGATCATTGTGGCGAAAAGCGAAAGCCGGGGCGCGCGCCGCATGGGCGCCTTCCCACAACGATGCATGGGCCAGCGTATCAAGGTATACAGGGGTCTGCGCATCGGCAATCGCCTGCAGCACGCCGACATTGGCCGCATAACCCGATTGGCAAATGAAGCCGTCGTCCTTGCCGACCCAGGATGCCAGTGCCAGCTCCAGCGTGTGTGTGGGATGCTGGTTCAGGTGGAAGACACCGGACTGCACCACAAACTCCCGCTCCTTACGCAAGGCTTCCACCTGCGCGTGAACGATGTGCGGATGGCCAGTGACGCTGAGGTAGTCGTTGCCGTCCAGCCGGATGGCATTGGAGTCCGGTGTTTTGCCATGAAGCATGAACTTTCCGCTCCACTGCTGATTCCAGCGCGGCGTGAAGTCACGGGATATTCGCTGGCATAACTGGGCACCAAGGGCAGGGTTGGAAAACTGCGCGGCGTCAGGGGAAAGTTTGCGTTCGAGTACTTGCATGAGGGAGCTCCGTTAAAAAGGGGAACCCCATTGAAAGCGCTCAAACAAATTGATACTTCTTACCCCCTGTCAGAATTAACAGGGGGTACATCGATACACCAAATTTGCGACATCGTGGTGTGAACTATTCACCTCATTTTTAGGAAGTCCAACCGTCATTTAATTACATATTCAAGTTACAAAAAGTAGATGTACCGGCCACCGAAGGTGGCAGTCATCTCAACCCTGCTTCCACGGCAAGCCCCAAAAACGCCAGCCACCCTTGCGGCCGCGCTGCCCCTGCTCATCAGCATCGCCTTCAAAACCTTCGAGGATGTTGTAAGCCTGGACACCCAGCTCGGTCGCGCGTTTGGCCGCTGCGACCGAACGTACGCCGCTGCGGCACAACAGCACTGCCTTCTTGCCGGCAGGCACGGCGTCCTTCAGTCCTTCCTCAAAACCAGCATTGATCGCCATGCCCGGCCATTGCTTCCAGGCCAGAGGTACTGCGCCGGGCACATAGCCCACCCATTCACGTTCGGCGTCGGTCCGCACATCCACCAGCACGGCTTCACCCGACTGCATCCACTCAAAAGCCAGCTGTGGAGAAATATCGCCGGCATAACCGGAAGCAGGCTGGACACCAGGCCGCGCGGAAGCATTTGCAGAAGTGTTTTTTTCCATGACAGGGCCTCTCAGTTCAAATGTTGACCAACAGGTATATGGGCGTGTATGCATCTCATGGCAACGGCCCAAACCAGCAGATCAAGTTTATCCACCTGAAACCACCCATCAGACGGTGAGGGGCATAGGCTGGCCGCGCGCCCTCCTCACGTGGGCTGGGCATGCACAATCATCCTACCGATGAACTGCAGGAGACCCGGATGCCCCGCAACAACGCCGACACACCTTCTCCACAAGAGGTACAGCCTGGCAAGGCAAGCTTCAAGGCGCTGGCCAAAACCGTAGCCCCCTGGCAACCCTCCCCGACGAAGCCCAAGGGGTTTTCCCTCGCCAGCCTTGACCCGGCAGCCAAGCCGTTCTCGACGGGCGACAAGCTACGTGATAAAGCTGYCGTCGAAGCACTGGCCACGGAGATTGACGGATTGCAAAACCTGTTTTACGCGGACAAACGCTACAAACTTCTTGTGGTCCTGCAGGGAACGGACACCTCAGGCAAGGACGGGACATTGCGCGGTGTCTTTGGGCGCATCAGCCCGCTGGGCGTACGGACGGTCAGCTGGAAGGCTCCGACGGAAGATGAGCGGGCGCATGACTACCTGTGGCGAATCCATCAGCAGTTGCCGGGCACGGGGGAGATCGTGATTTTCAACCGCAGCCATTACGAAGATGTGTTGGTGCCGCCCGTCAACGGATGGATCACATCGGCACAAACAGCACAGCGGTTCCGGCACATCAACGACTTCGAACGCATGCTCTCGGAAACCGGTACGGTGATCCTCAAGTTCATGTTGCATATCAGTCCCGATGAGCAAAAGCAACGGCTGCAGGAGCGACTGGATGACCCCGCCAAACACTGGAAATTCAGCGCGGGCGACCTGGAGGTCCGCAAGCAGTGGAAGCAGTACCAGAAGGCTTACGAAACGCTGCTCCAGGCCACTTGCACTCCTTGGGCACCCTGGACCGTGGTGCCAGCGGACTCCAAGACGCATCGCAACCTGATGATCGCCACCCTCGTCCGGGCCAGGTTGCAGGAACTGAAGCTACGCTTTCCGCCGGGCGATCCGGCCCTCAGGGGGCTGAAAGTCACCTGAGC
>NZ_JBFUCA010000119.1:0-10011 GCF_056405475.1 Polaromonas sp. P1_G4 | reverse complement strand
TTTCGTTCCTTTTTCGACTCTTTTCCATCCTTTTTTCCAACCCCGGAATTCCCGAAAACCGCCCATGAAAGCCTCCCAGTTCTTTATTTCCACCCTCAAGGAAGCGCCTGCCGACGCGGAAGTCGTCAGCCACCAGCTCATGATGCGGGCCGGCATGATCAAGAAACTGGGCGCCGGCGTGTACAACTACATGCCGATGGGCCTGCGCGTGATCCGCAAGGTCGAGGCCATCGTGCGCGAGGAAATGAACCGCGCCGGCGCGATCGAAATGACCATGCCGGTGATCCAGCCGGCCGAGCTCTGGCAGGAAACCGGCCGCTTTGAAAAAATGGGCCCCGAACTGCTGCGCATCAAGGACCGCCACGGCCGCGACTTTGTCGTCCAGCCGACCAGCGAGGAAGTCGTCACCGACGTGATGCGCCAGGACATCAAGAGCTACAAGCAGCTGCCCAAAAACCTGTACCAGATCCAGACGAAATTTCGCGACGAACGCCGGCCGCGCTTCGGCCTGATGCGCGGGCGCGAGTTCATCATGAAGGACGCTTACAGCTTTGACCGCGACCAGGCGAGCGCCAAGGCCAGCTACCAGGTCATGGCCGCGGCTTACCGCAAGATTTTTGACCGCTTCGGCCTGACCTACCGCGCCGTCGCGGCGGACAGCGGCGCCATTGGCGGCGACCTCAGCGAAGAGTTCCAGGTGATCGCCGCCACCGGCGAAGACGCCATCGTGTATTGCCCCGGCAGCGACTACGCCGCCAACATGGAAAAAGCCGAAGCGCTGGCGCCCCAGGGCGCACGCAAGGCCGCTTCCCAGGCGCTGACCAAAACCGCCACGCCCGGCAAGGCCACCTGCGCCGACGTGGCCGAGCTGCTGGGCATCCCGCTCGCTTCCACCGTCAAGTCGCTGGTACTGGCCACCGACCAGGTTGATGAGACCGGCAAGATCGTCAAGACACAGGTCTGGCTGCTGCTGCTGCGCGGCGACCACGACATGAACGAGGTTAAGGTTGGCAAGGTGCCGGGCCTGGCGGACTTCCGCTTTGCCACCCTGCCGGAAATTGAAGACCATTTCGGCTGCAAGCCTGGCTACCTCGGCCCGCTCAATTTGAAGAAGCCTGTCAAGCTGGTGGCGGACCGCGAAGTCGCGGCCATGGCCGACTGGGTGTGCGGCGCCAACGAAGTGGACTTTCACACCACCGGCGTCAATTGGGGCCGCGACCTGCCCGAGCCCGAACTGGTGGCCGACATCCGCAACGTGGTTGCGGGCGACCCTTCGCCCGATGGCAAGGGCGCGCTGGTCATCGAGCGCGGCATCGAGGTCGGCCACGTGTTCTACCTCGGCACCAAATACAGCCAGGCCATGAACGCCACCTTCCTCGGTGAAAACGGCAAGCCCCAGTTCCTGGAAATGGGCTGCTACGGCATCGGCATCACGCGCCTGCCGGCTGCCGCCATCGAGCAAAACCACGACGAGCGCGGCATCATCTGGCCCGACGCGATTGCGCCCTTCACCGTGGTGCTGTGCCCCATCAGCCCCGACCGCTTTCCCGAAGTCGAAGCGGCCGCCAGCAAGCTTTACGCAGAACTGCTCGCAGCGGGTGTGGACGTGATCCTGGACGACCGCGGCGAACGGCCCGGCGCCATGTTTGCCGACTGGGAATTGATTGGCGTGCCGCACCGCGTCACCATCGGCGACCGCGGCCTGAAAGACGGCCAGCTCGAATACCAGCACCGGCGCGATGCGGCTTCCAGCAAGATCGACGTTGCCGGCGCCTTTGATTTCCTCAAGGGAAAGCTGGCGCTTTGACGCTCCAATGGTTTCCGTGCGCTCATTGACCCTGTCCGCATCCGAAGCTGCCGCACAGGCCAGGGCGCAGGGGATTTCCAGGCGAAGCTGCCTGCAGGCCCTGCCCATCGCCCTCAGCCCATGGCTGCTGGCGGAACAGGCGCATGCCGGCGCGCAGGTTGAAGAGCCGCTGATCGACTCGGTGCGCACCGCGCTGAGTTCTGCCATCGCCAACCAGGCGCCGCCTGTGCCCGAGTTCAAGGACACCGAAAGCCGGCTCGCCTACCTGCGCTGGCTGGGCGCGATGAGCGAGCGTCTCAAGAAGAAAAAACCGGAGTGGCAGATCCGCAAGGAGTTTTTGCAAACCGTCTGGTACGAAAGCCGCCGCGCCGGGCTGGACACCACGCTGGTGCTGGGCCTGATCCAGGTCGAAAGCAATTTCCGCAAATTCRCGGTTAGCAACGTCGGCGCGCGCGGCTACATGCAGGTCATGCCTTTCTGGACGCGCGTGATCGGCGACGGCGATCCCTCCAAACTCTTTCACATGCAGACCAACCTGCGCTTTGGCTGCGTGATCCTGCGCCACTACCTGGACCGCGAACGCGGCGACCTCTTCATGGGCCTGGGCCGTTACAACGGATCGCGGGGCAAGTCGCCCTACCCCAATGCCGTGATGGGTGCCAGCAAAGCCTGGGAGTATTAGGCACACCCCCGTTCAGGCTCACTGCGTGTAGCCTGCTCCCCCCTTGCAGGGGGCGGCGCCTGCGGCCTGGCAAAGCCAGTTCCGCGGCCCCAGCTTGATACAGCATGGCGCTATCAATTCAATAGCTACTCGCGCACGTCCCTATTGGACTGAGGTCCGATTTAATGCCTGAAAACAGGGTTTTGACGATGTTTTACGGCCAATACAACGAGTCCTGAAGGCATTTTGGTCTCTAAAAGGGGATTTTTGGCCTCTTTTTACCCATGAATAGTGCCTCTAGCCCAATGCTGGCGAGCGCGAGCAGCTATAAATTTAATAGCGGCCGGYTGCCTTGCCAGCAGGGGCCGCGGATCTGGCTCTGCCAGTCCGCAGGCGCCGCCCCCTGCAAGGGGGGAGCAGGCTACACGAAGTGAGCCTGGACGGGGGTGAGCCAATCAACGCTCTGCGGCAAACCAGTCGAGTACAGGCACCGTGCCCGGCAGCACCGGCTGCACTGTTACCGGCAGGTTTTGCCACGCATACGACTGGCCTTCGTGCATGTGCAGCTCGCYGGTCCACTCGAAGACCTTGCAGAAATTGAGGCGGACCAAGGCGTGCGGGTAGTCGACCATTTCGACCTTCCAGGGCTGGGCGGCGCCTATGGTGACGCCGATTTCTTCCTGCAGCTCGCGGCGCAAGGCTTCTTCGACCGTTTCACCGGTTTCGAGCTTGCCGCCGGGGAATTCCCAGTAGCCTTCGTAAACCTTGCCAGGCGGGCGCGAGGTGAGAAGGAAATCGCCGTTCGGACGGATCAGCACGCCGACGGCCACGTCGACCACCTTGCGATCCACACCGCCCTCGCGCGGGCGCTYGCCGTCGGCGACCAGCACGCTCATGTCGAATGGTCGGGGGCGTGGTCGCCATCGGGCGACGCAGCAGCCGCCGCCGCGCCCGGCCGTTCATACGCCGCGATGGGCGCAGCCGCCATAGGCCGGCTGGCGCTGTCGCGGCCGGCGTAGTCGCGGGCGAACTGGTAGGCCACACGGCCGCTGCGCGAGCCGCGCTCCAGCGCCCAGACCAGCGATGCGGGCCTCGCGGCTGCAATTGCATCGGGGCCCACGCCGAAGGACGACAGCCACTGCGCGACGATGGTCAGGTATTCGTCCTGGGTGAAGGGGTAAAAACTGACCCACAGGCCAAAACGCTCCGACAGCGAAATCTTTTCTTCGACCACTTCACCGGGATGCACTTCGCCGTCGTCACCGTGCGTGTAGGTGAGGTTTTCCGTCATGTACTCGGGCAGCAGGTGGCGCCGGTTGCTGGTCGCGTAGATCAGCACATTGGGCGTGGCCGCCGCGACAGAGCCATCGAGGATGGACTTGAGCGCCTTGTAGCCGGGCTCGCCTTCCTCAAAACTCAGGTCGTCGCAAAAGACGATGAATTTTTCAGGCAGCCCGGACACCACGTCGACGATGTCCGGCAGGTCGGTCAGGTCGGCCTTGTCGACCTCGATCAGCCGCAGGCCGCGCGCCGCATATTCATTGAGGCAGGCCTTGATCAGTGAGGACTTGCCGGTGCCGCGCGCGCCGGTCAGCAGCACGTTGTTGGCGGGCTTGCCGCTGACAAACTGCTCGGTGTTGCGCCGGATCTTTTCCTTCTGGTCCTCGATTTCCTTGAGATCACCCAGGCTCATGTTGCCGATGTGGCGCACCGGCTCCAGCGAGCCGTGGCCGGAGCTGCGCTTGCGGTAGCGGTAGGCAATCGAAGCGCTCCAGTCGGGTGCGGTGAGCGGTTGCGGCAGCACGGACTCAATCCGCGCCATCAGGGACTCGACGCGGGTGATCAGGCGTTCAAACTGCTCGTTCATGGGGTGCGCCGGTTAACTGCGGTAGTCGGCGTTGATCTTGACGTAGTCGTACGAAAGATCGCAGGTCCAGACCGTGTCGGCCGCATTGCCCCGGCCCAGCACCACACGCACGGTGATCTCGCTCTGCTTCATCACGCGCTGGCCGTCGGCTTCCACGTAGCCGGGGTGGCGGCCGCCGTTTTTGGCAACCAGCACATCGTCCAGGTACAGGTCGATGCGGGTCTGGTCCAGGTCATCGATGCCGGCATAACCGACGGCCGCAAGAATACGGCCGAGGTTGGGATCACTGGCGAAGAAAGCGGTTTTCACCAGCGGCGAATGCGCAATGGCGTAGGCGACCTTGCGGCACTCTTCGCCGGTCTTGCCGCCTTCGACCTGGATGGTCATGAATTTGGTCGCGCCTTCGCCGTCGCGCACGATGGCTTGGGCCAGCTTGCGGGCAATGTCCAGCATGGCGGCGCGCAGGGCCTTGCCTTCCACGCCGTCCAGCGAGGTGATGGGCGGGTGCTTCGCCTTGTTGGTGGCCATCACGACGAACGAGTCATTGGTCGAGGTGTCGCCGTCGACCGTCACGCGGTTGAAGGAGCCTTCGGCAAGCTCCGTGGCCAGTTGCGCCATGAGCGGTTGGGCAACACAGGCATCTGTGGCCATGAAACCGAGCATGGTGGCCATGTTGGGCCGGATCATGCCGGCGCCCTTGCTGATGCCGGTGATGGTGATGTCGGCGCCTGCAATCTTCACGCGCGCGGAGAAAGCCTTGGCGACGGTATCCGTCGTCATGATGGCTTCGGCGGCGTTGCCCCAGTTGTCGGCCTTGGCGGCTTCCAGTGCGGCTGGCAGGCCCGCCGCGATGCGGTCGTTGGGCAGCGGCTCCATGATGACGCCGGTGGAGAACGGCAGGATCTGCTCGGGCGCAATATCCAGCAGGCGGGCCAGCGCAATGCAGCTGGCGTGCGCGCGGCTCAGGCCGTCGTCACCGGTGCCGGCGTTGGCATTGCCGGTGTTGATGAGCATGGCGCGTATGCCGGCTGTTTTGCCGTCATTTTTGGTCAGGTGCTCACGGCAGATCTGCACTGGCGCAGCACAAAAGCGGTTCTGCGTGAAGACGGCCCCGACCGAGGCCCCCTCGTCGAGCAGCAACACCGACAGGTCTTTGCGATTGGCCTTGCGGATGCCCGCTTCGGTGATGCCCCAGCGCACGCCGGGCACAGGGTAAAGGTCCGCGGCGGGCGTGGCAACCAGATTGACGGGCATGTTCCAGGACTCCGGAAAATCAGGGTTAAATCGGCAGTGTTCAGCGCAGGGCGGTGCTCAGTTCAGTCGGCCGTGGCAGTTTTTGTACTTCTTGCCCGAGCCGCAAGGGCAAGGGTCGTTGCGGCCCACAYGCGGCACTTCGTCGGCCGGTATGGCCGATGCGCGGCGCTGCGATTCGCTGTCCAGCGTCGTTTCCACCTCACCGGTTTCAGTAGGTGCGGTGTAGGTGACGTTGGTGATGTTCTCGGCCCGGTTTTCCAGTTCCTCGGCGGCCTGCTCGAGCTGTTCACCCGACTGGACCTTGACCGTCATCAACACCTTGGTGACCTCGTTCTTCACGCTGTCGAGCAACTGGCCGAAGAGTTCAAAGGCTTCGCGCTTGTATTCCTGCTTGGGCTGCTTCTGCGCATAGCCGCGCAGGTGAATGCCCTGGCGCAGGTAGTCAAGGGCGCTCAGGTGTTCACGCCAGTGGCTGTCGATGCTTTGCAGCAGGACGATGCGTTCGAACTGCGTGAAGTTTTCTTCGCCGATTTTTTCGACCTTGTCGGCGAATGCGGCGTTGGCCGCGGCAATGACTTTTCCCACGACTTCGTCGTCGGTGATGGCGGTCGCGGCTTCCAGCTCCTGGCGCAGGGGCAACTCGATCTGCCACTCGTCGCGCAGCACGTTCTCGAGCCCGGCGATGTCCCACTGCTCTTCAACGCTTTCAACCGGCACATACTGCCGCGCCAGGTCGGTGAAACAGCCTTCGCGCAGGGAAGCGATCTGCGCCTGCAGGTTGGCCGCATCCATGATGTCGTTGCGCTGCTGGTAAATCACCTTGCGCTGGTCATTGGCCACGTCGTCATATTCCAGCAACTGCTTGCGGATGTCGAAGTTGCGCGCCTCGACCTTGCGCTGGGCCGACTCGATGCTACGGGTCACGATGCCCGCCTCGATCGCCTCGCCGTCGGGCATCTTGAGCCGCTCCATGATGGCCTTGACGCGGTCGCCCGCGAAGATGCGCATCAACGGGTCGTCCAGGCTCAAATAAAAGCGCGATGAACCGGGGTCGCCCTGGCGGCCTGAGCGGCCGCGCAACTGGTTGTCGATACGGCGCGATTCGTGGCGTTCGGTCGCGATGATGCGCAAGCCGCCCAGGGAGGTAACCTGCTCGTGCTCTTCTTTCCAGACCGCGCGCAGACGGGTGATTTCCGCTTCCTGGGCCGCCACATCGAGCGACTCGTCCGTTTCAACCGCTTCAATCAATTTTTCAACATTACCGCCCAGCACGATATCGGTGCCGCGGCCCGCCATGTTGGTGGCAATGGTGATCATTTTCGGCCGCCCGGCCTGGGCAATGATGTCGGCTTCGCGGGCATGCTGCTTGGCGTTGAGCACCTGGTGCGGCAGGTTTTCCTTGATCAGCAACTGGTCGATGATTTCGGAGTTCTCAATCGACGTCGTGCCGACCAGCACGGGCTGGCCGCGCTCATAGCATTCACGGATGTCCTTGATCGCAGCTTCGTACTTCTCGCGGGTAGTCTTGTAGACGCGGTCCAGCTGGTCGTCGCGGCGGCTGACGCGGTTGGGCGGGATGACAGTGGTTTCGAGGCCGTAGATTTCCTGGAATTCGTAGGCTTCGGTGTCGGCCGTTCCGGTCATGCCGGCCAGCTTGCTGTACAGGCGGAAATAGTTCTGGAAGGTGATGGAGGCCAGCGTCTGGTTCTCAGCCTGGATCTGCACGCCTTCCTTGGCTTCGACAGCCTGGTGCAGGCCGTCGCTCCAGCGGCGGCCCGACATCAGGCGGCCGGTGAATTCGTCAACGATCACGACCTCGCCGTCCTGCACCACATAGTGCTGGTCGCGGTGGTAAAGCAGGTTGGCGCGCAGCGCTGCATACAGGTGATGCATCAGCGAAATATTGGCCGGATCGTACAGCGTGGCGCCTTCGGGGATCAGGCCCAGGTTGAACAGCAGGCGCTCGGCGTTCTCATGACCCTGCTCGGTCAGGAAGACCTGGTGGGTTTTCTCGTCGATGGTGTAGTCGCCGGGCTTGGTCACGCCTTCGCCAGTGCGCGGATCGGCTTCGCCTTCCTGGCGCGTCAGCAAGGGCACGACCTTGTTCATCGCCAGGTACATCTCGGTGTGGTCTTCAGCCTGGCCGCTGATGATGAGCGGCGTGCGGGCTTCGTCGATCAGGATCGAATCGACCTCGTCAACGATGGCGTAATTCAGGCCGCGCTGCACGCGGTCTGCCACCTCGTAGACCATGTTGTCGCGCAGGTAGTCAAAGCCGTATTCGTTGTTGGTGCCGTAGGTGATGTCGGAGCCGTAGGCCGCCTGCTTTTCCTCGCGCGACATGTTGGGCAGGTTGATGCCGACGGTGAGGCCCAGGAAGTTGTAGAGCTTGCCCATCCAGCGCGCGTCGCGGCTGGCCAGGTAGTCATTGACTGTCACCACATGCACGCCTTTTCCGGTCAGCGCGTTGAGGTAGACCGGCAGCGTGGCGGTGAGGGTCTTGCCCTCGCCGGTGCGCATTTCGGAAATCTTGCCGTTGTGCAGCGACATGCCGCCCAGCAGTTGCACATCAAAGTGACGCATCTTCATGACGCGTTTGCTGCCCTCCCGGACCACGGCAAAAGCTTCAGGAAGAATGGCATCGAGTTCTTCGCCTGCGGTCACCCGGTCTTTGAATTCCTGGGTTTTGGTGCGCAGCTGGTCGTCGCTCAGCTTCTCATACTCGAGTTCCAGCGCATTGATGCGTTCTACGGTTTTGCGGTAGGTTTTGAGCAGGCGGTCGTTGCGGCTGCCGAAAATTTTGGTCAGGATGTTGGAAGCCATAAATGCGAGGCCGCCTTTGACCGCTCCCGCGAGCTAGGCAATGCGGCCGAAATCCCTTTTTGTGTACGGAACCTAGGTGTGGGCGCCAACAGTTACTTCAACTGGGCCCAAACCCCTGATTTTAACTCTGCCAAGGGAGTCGCATGGCCCGCCGCCGTAAAACCGCAGCGGCAAGCCAAAAGCCGTGCACGTGGCACGGCAGCGGCAAGCGCCTAGTGGGGGCGCGGCAGCTGGGGAGCCGGCACAGCCGGCCGCGGAGAAACCGCTGCCACCGTGGGCCCGGGCAGTTTTTGCCCTGCGGTCAGGAATTTTTGCGGGTCCTGGAAGACGCCCTGGACCAGCACCTCGAAATGCAGGTGCGGACCGGTGGAACGGCCCGTGGTGCCCACTTCTGCAATCTTCTGGCCGCGCTTGATCAGGTCGCCTTTTTTGACCAGCACGCGGGACGCATGGGCGTAGCGTGTGACGAGTTCGTTGCCGTGGTCGATTTCCACCATGTTGCCGTAGGCGGGGTGGTATTCCTGCGTGACGACCACACCGCCTGCGGCGGCAAGAATCGCGGTACCCGGCTCGGACGGGAAATCCAGGCCGGTGTGCAAGGCGGAGCGCCCGTTCATCGGGTCAATGCGCCAGCCGAAAGGTGAGCCCAGATTGCCACCGGCCACCGGTTCCTGGGTGGGAACCATCATTTTCTTGATCTTCTGGTCGAAGAGGCGCGACTCCATCACGGTCATGAGATCCACGCGCTGGTCGGTCAGTTTGTCCAGGTCAGCCAGGGTAGTTTGCAGCTCTTCCATGGTCAGCGAAGGACCCGCCACCAGCACGCCGCCGCGGCCAGGCGTCACCTTGATGTCATTCGGGCTGACCCCTGCCAGGCCCGACACCCGCTCGCCGAGCGCTTCGAGCTGCATCATCTTGGCCTGCATTTCACCGACCCGCCTGGCCATGACATCGAGGTTTTCACGCATAAAGCGGTCACGCTGGTCGAATTCGTCCTTGACCATGAGCTTGACCAGCGAGCCGACGACCGGCCAGCCTTCCCGCGCTCCCTTGAGGAACACCCAGTGATAGAGACCCGCAGCCACGAGCATGAGCGCCAGGGCGGCGACAAAGCCGGCCAGCACCAGTTTGGTACCGCTTAAATAAATGGCCCGGCTTTTCGCCAGCCACGCATCCGTGATAATCAAATGCACTTGTCTACCTCTTTTTTTTCAGCTTGCGCTTGCCAGGCTGCTATCTGCCCATCATGACCACTGACCGGCGCCTTCCCCAGGCGCTTTCCGTTTACCAGGCGGCCGGGAGTTCACCTTCCCTGGCACGGCTGACGGAACTCGTTCAGGAGTCCGGCGAAAGGCTCAAGGCCATTGAATCGCTGCTTCCTGAAGCCCTGCGGCCCGCCGTTCAGGCCGGACCGATTGACGGTGAAACCTGGTGCCTGCTGGTGAATGGCAATGCGGCTGCTGCAAAAATCCGGCAGTTGCTCCCCCTGATCCAGGCGCGCCTTCTCGGCAAAGGTTGGAAGGTTACATCAATTCGGCTCAAGATACTAATAGCCAAAAAGTAGTCGTCCAGACCGGCTCACAGAAGCCTCAATACGTC
>NZ_JBFUCA010000118.1:0-10155 GCF_056405475.1 Polaromonas sp. P1_G4 | reverse complement strand
ATCCAGCACCCGGCAAAACCGGTTTATCCATTTGTCCATGTTGTCTCCTTTTTATGCGTGGCCGCGCGCGCGGCCGTYCAGCGCCAAGCCTGTTGAGGACTGTCTTAACCCATAATGTACGAACTAGTTAGTTTTAAACGAATCAGTAGAAACCCGACATGCCCGCCCCTGGCCGGCGGCGATCCGGAACTTATTTGCGCACGAAGCGCACGATCATTTCGATGATGCTGTCGCGCCGCGCCGTCATGGCGCGTCCCGACTGTGTGTCGCTCTTGAAGATCAGCCCGAAGGTGTGCTGGTTGGACACATTGAAGAATGTCAGCGCGGAAATCGATGCATGGATGTCGATCGGGTCCAGGCCCGTACGGAATATGCCCGCCGCCACGCCGCGCTCGTAAAGCTTGCGGATGGCATCGATGGCCGGCACATTGAGTTGCTGGATGATTTTGCTTTGCGCCAGGTAGCTGCCGCGCTCCATGTTCTCGGACATCACCAGCCGGATATAGCCCGGGTTGCTGTGGTGATGGTCGAAGGTAAATCCCACCAGGCGGCGCAGCGCATCTTCCGGCAGCAGGTCTTCCAGGTGCAGTTCCGCCTCGATGCTGCGCATGCGCCGGTACGACTCCTCCAGCACGGCGAGGTACAGCCCCTCCTTGCTGCCGAAGTAGTAATAGATCATGCGCTTGCTGGTCCGGGTGGCCGCCGCGATCTCGTCGATGCGTGCGCCGCTCAGGCCCTTCTCGGCGAATTCGGCTGTGGCCACTTCGAGGATCCCGGCCATCGTGCGTGCCGGGTCGTTGGTGCGCGTGGCCGTCTGCACAACCGGGGCCTTCCTTTTGCGCGCACGCACCTTGGCCGAAGCTGCCTGCGAATGTACTGTTTCGTCCATTCGCGCAGTATAGGGGGCAGGCTGAGCTCATGTCATACCAGCGCAATGGTGATGCGTTCAATCGCGGCGCGTGTGTCGGGCCGCACGCCGCGCCACCATGCAAAGGCTTCGGCTGCCTGCTCCACCAGCATGCCCACGCCATCGGCCAGCCGCCGGGTTCCCGCGTTTTGCGCCAGGCGCAAAAACGGCGTGAGCCCTTTGCCGTACGCCAGTTCGTAGGCCAGGCAATCGGGAGCGAACACGCTCGCCGGCACCGGCGGCAGTTCGGCGCGCAGGCTTGCTGAGGTGGCATTGAACACCACGTCAAAGGTCTGCCCCGCCAGATCCGGATAGCCGCAGCCGCGGACGTTTGCCTGGGCCGCGCCCATGGCCTGTAGTTCATGTGCCCTGGCAACCGTGCGGTTGGCAATCACCAGTTCGGCCGGGGCCTGCGCGAGAAACGGCAGCAACGCGCCCCGGGCCGCTCCGCCGGCGCCCAGCAGCAGCACGCGTTTGCCTTGCAGTTGGCAGCCCAGGTTGTGCGTGACGTCGCGCACCAGGCCAACACCGTCGAAGTTTTCGGCAATCACGCGTGTGCCTTCAAACTTCATGGCATTGGCTGCCCCCGCGAGCTGCGCCCGCTCCGAGCGTTCGGTGGCATAGGCAAAGGCGTCGAGCTTGAAGGGCGCGGTAATGTTCATGCCTTTGCCGCCCAGAGCGCGGAAGGCATCCACGGCGCCGTTGAACCCGCCTGGCGGCCCTTCGATAGCCGTGTATTCCATGTCCTGCCTGCTAGCCTGCGCGAACATGCCGTGGATCAGCGGCGATTTGCTGAACCCTATCGGGTTACCGATGACGGCATAGCGGTCGGTCATGGCTGCACCTCTGCATACAGCACGCCGTCGCGCTCCATCGCGTCAATGTCGGCAGCGCTATAACCGACGCTCGCGGCGATCTCGCGGTTATGTTGGCCCATGCCGGGTGCAACGCAGGCAGGCGAGGTGTCGCACTCCGAAAACCTGAAAGGCAGGTTGGGCAGGCGTATTTTTCCCAGCACCGGGTGGTCTTGCTCAATCACCATGTTGCGTGCCTGAATTTGCGGGTCGTTCAGCACTTCCTCGATGTTCTGCACTTTGGCGCTGGGTACATCAATCGCGTCCAGCGCGGCCAGGCATTCGGCCACAGTGCGGCCCGCTACCCAGCCTTTCGCCAGGGCGAGTATTTCTGCACGGTTCTCATTGCGCCCCGCAGCGCTGTGAAAGCGCGCATCAAGCGCCAGTGCTTCACCGCCGATCAGCAGGGCAAAACGCTTCCAGGCGTCGTCGACCTGCGCGGCAATCACGAGGTAGCCGTCGCTGGCGGCAAACACGCCGTACAGCGTGCTTTGCGGCATGTCGTGGCCGGTTTGCTGCGGAATTTCCTTGCCGCCCGAGAGGGTGTAGCACTGCACCGCATAGTCGTGCATGGACACCAGGCAGTCGTACAGGGACAAGTCAATATGCTGGCCCCTGCCCGACTTGATGCGGCCCAGCAGCGCGGCACATACCGCCGCCACGCCATGGATGCCGGTATACATGTCGCCCAGTGAAACGCGCAGCAACGGCGGTGCGCTGCCGGGCTCGCCGACCATGGCCATGATGCCGCTCTTGGCCTCGGCAATCAGGCCGAAGCCGGCACGGTGCGCGTCGGGGCCGGTATGGCCATAGGCGGAGATCGAGCAGTACACCAGGCCAGGGTTGCGCCGGGACAGCTCTTCGTAGCCCAGGCCGAGTTTTTTCAATGCGCCTGGGCGGTAGTTCTCGACGAACACATCAGCTGCGTCGGTGAGCTTGTGCATCATTTCCAGGCCGCGCGGGTCCTTGAGGTTGATGCACAAACCCTTCTTGCCCATGTTCTGCTGCAAAAAGTAGCCGCTTTGTCCCTTGATGAAGTAAGCGTGGGCGCGTCCCGCGTCCCCGTCCTTGGGCCGCTCGACCTTGATGACGTCTGCGCCCATCGCTGCCAGGCAGCGCGACAAATAGGGCCCAGCCAGGAAATGGCTGTAATCGACGACGCGGATGCCCGCCAGCGGCAGCGCTTGTGTAGTTTTATCCATAAAAACCTGAGTTCATCCTTGTATAGCGTGCGCAAGCGGCTATGTTTTTGATAGCAAGTCATTTTTCAGACGATGGCCGGCGCGGCACCATCAGGCGGTGCTCGCCCTTTTGCACCACCTGCCCGGCCTGGTTGATCAGCTCGGCCGGCAGCACCACGATGCCCCAGCCCGGCTTGCTCTTCGAGGGCCGCATGCTGTCCACACGAAACTTCACGTGCAGCGTGTCATTGATCTTGATGGGCAGCAGGAAGTCCCAGGTCCAGCCCAGCGACATGCCAGGCAGGAAGCGGTATTCGCTCTGGGTTTTCAGGCCGTCGGCAACCGACAGCCCCATCAGGCCGTGCGCAACGCGGCAGCCGAAGTGCGAGGCATTGGCGTAGGCCTCATCCATATGCACCGGCGTGAAGTCGCCGGTGAGTTCGGCGTAGGCATCAATGCGCGCGGCGGTGAAGGTATAGGACGGGCTGGTGCACTCGTCACCGACCTGTGCGTCGTCCCAGTATTTTTCCGGCGTGGCGAACTGGATGTTGGGGTTAGGCATGAGGCGCCTTTCAGGCCGTGGCGGCTCTGGGATTGACGGCCAATACAGCAGACACGCTGCCGGCACTGGCCTGGATCAGCTCGACGGCCAGGCCATCGGGCAGTTGCAGCCAGTTGCGGCCCTGGGGCAGTTGCTTGACGCCCCATGCCTTCGCCTCGGCCAAGGCGGCCTCCAGGTCGTCAACCATGATGCCCAGATGCGCCAGCCAGCCAGCGTCGTTGGATGGCGCCGCCACAAAGCCGGGCGTACTCATGAGCTGCAGGCCACCGATCGTCCAGTACTGGTGCGGTGCATCGGCGGGTCCGTCGACCTCGCGCGCATCCATGCCCAGCACCTCCAGGAAGAAGTTGATGTGCCACTGGATGTCTTTGACGCGTACCGCAACGTGTTCTACATAAGACTTTTGTTTGTGAGGGGCCATGGTGTGCTCTTTTGAATCGCGTTGACGAGGCTGTGCGCGCTCAATACCCTTGATGCAGGCCACCAGGGCCTGGTTGACGGGCGTGGGTACGCCGCATTTCGCGCCCTGGTGCACCACCGCACCGTTCACAAAGTCGATCTCGGTGATTGAGCCCTTCTCCAGGCTTTGCAGCATCGAGGTCTTGAAGGCGTAGGGCAGGCCCTCGCCCGCCTTGACCCACGGCTGGCGCGGGTCGGTGGTGGCCAGCGTGATGCCGCTGGCTTTCGCCACCGCCATTGCTTCGGCCACGGCCGCAATGCCGCAGGCCTCAAGCTCGGGCACCTGGTACATCTCGCCATAGGGCAGGCGCGTGGCGGCGCTGACAGCGCCGGTGGCCACATTGACCAGCAGCTTGTCCCAGATGGTGCCGATGATGTTGCGGCTGACGGTGGTGTCGAGCCCGGCGGCGTTGAAGGCGGCGGCAATGCGCTGCACGCGCTCCGTGATGCGGCCGTCCAGTTCGCCCAGGTGGGTGTCCTTGCCGCGCGTTCCAATCAGCACATGCCCGGCGCCGAGCTGCGTGCCGCCCGCATAAGTTTTGCCGGCCAGCACACGCTCGCGGCCCACGATGCTGCCCAGGATGTCTTCGTGTCCCAGCCCGTTTTGCAGCGACAGAACGACCGTGTCCGGCCCCAGCAGCGACAGGGCTGCCTCCATGGCCGGGCGGGTGTCGAAGGACTTGACCAGCACGATCACCAGGTCCACCGCACCGGTGTCCATGGCCACGCCCGTAGCGGAGATCGCGGCATGCACCTGCACGCAACGGTCTATGCCGCCATCGCGCAGGATCAGCCCGCGGCTGTTCAGGGCCTCGACCTGCGCAGCATTGCGGTTGATGAGCCAGACCTCGTGGCCCGCCTCCGTCAGCACGCCGCCCAGTGCACCGCCCAGCGCGCCGGCCCCCAGAACACAAATCTTCACTGCACAACTCCTTCGTGATTCAGGAGCGAATTCTGGGTGGAGCCACCCATGTCGTCCATGCAATGAAGGCAATACTAATCATTGCGTATAACAATAGAGGTATGGAAAAAGACCTGGATCTGCTGGACATCAAGCTGCTGCGGCTGCTGGACCAGCTCTACACCACCCGCAGCGTCACCCGGTCGGCCGAGGCCTTGGGGCAAAGCCAGCCCACGGTCAGCATCTGGCTGGCGCGCCTGCGCAAGCAGCTTGGCGACCCGCTGTTTGTGCGCACGGCCGAGGGGATGCTGCCCACGCCGCGCACCGATATGCTGATTGCCACGGTGCGCGAAGTGCTGGGCGGGTTGCAGCGGCTGGCCCAGTCRGAGGCTGCCTTTGAACCGTCTACGGCGCAGCGGCGCTTTCGCATCTGCATGACCGACGCCAGCCACGTCACGCTGTTGCCCCGGCTGCTGTCCCACGTGCGGGCGGTGGCGCCGGGCGTGGCGCTGGAAGCCGCGCGTATCGATGCCGGCCTGGCGCATGCCCTGCAAGCAGGCGAGGCCGATCTGGCTGTCGGCTTTCTGCCCTGGCTCGACACCGGCTTCTACCAGCAGACGCTGTATGGCCAGGACTGGATTTGCCTGGCCAATGCCCGGCATCCGCGGGTGGGCAGCGAATTGGGCGCCGACTGGAGCCTGTCGGTCTACCAGGCTGAGGCACATATCGGCATCAGCTCCGGCACGGGCTACCAGCTGCTGGACAGTGCCCTGGCGTCACAAAACATCTCACGCCGGGTGCTGCTGGAGCTGCCGGGCTTTCTGGGCCTCTCGGCCATTTTGTCCACCACCGACCTGATCGCCACGCTGCCGCGCCACATCGGCGAAACCCTGGCCCGCGCCGCCGACCTCCAGGTGCTGCCCTGCCCGCTGGCGATTCCCGGATTTACCGTGAAGCAACACTGGCATGCCCGCTACCACCACGACCCGGCCTCCCGGTGGCTGCGCAGCGTGTGTGCCGAGTTGTTTATGAAAAGTGCCACCAGCCCTTTATAGCTGTGCGCGAGTAGCTACATTTTTTATAGCAACAAAACTCAGCGCGTCACCCGGTTGGCTTGCAGAGCCTGGATGGCGTCCTCGTCATAACCGAGCTCCCGCAGCAGTTCGCGCGTGTGCTCGCCCAGCCTGGGCGGGTTCAGGCGCACCCCGGGACGTTTGCCGCCCAGGGTCAGCGGCAGCAGCACGGTGGCGCTTTCCTGTCCCGCGCGGGCGCCGTCAGTCAAGGTGATGGGCGCCAGCCCGCCCGTGGCCTTGAGGTGCGGATCGTCAAACAAATCCTGCGGCCGGGTGATGGGCGCAAAGGGCAACGCATGCTTTTCAAACACAGCGCCCAGTTCGGAGGCGCTGTGCCCGGCCAGGTGCGAGCGCAGCAGGGGCATCAGCCACTCGCGCGCAATTACGCGCTCGTTGTTGGTCAGCAGCCGCGGGTCGGCCCGCAGCTCTTGCAGCCCAAAGGCCTCACAGAAAACGGCCCACTGCGTGTCGCTGACCACGGCCAGGAAAATCTGCTCGCCGTCCCTGACCGTGAACACGTCGTAGATCGCCCAGGCCGAAATGCGACTGGGCATGGGTGCGGCAGRCTGGCCGGTCACGGCAAACTGCATCATGTGCTGGGCCACCAGAAAGACATTGTTTTCAAACAGCGCGGCCTGCACCTCTTGGCCCTTGCCCGTCTTCTCGCGTGCGGCCAGTGCGGCCATGGCACCTATGGCGCCGAACATGCCACCCATGATGTCGTTGACGCTGCTGCCGGCACGCAGCGGGTCGCCAGCGCGGCCCGTCATGTAGGCCAGGCCACCCATCATCTGCACCACTTCGTCGAGGGCGGTGCGGTGGTCGTAGGGCCCCGGCAGAAAGCCTTTATGGCTGACATAGATCAAGCGCTCGTTGAGCTGCGAAAGACTGGCGTAATCCAGGCCAAGCTTCTTCATGGTGCCGGGCTTGAAGTTCTCGCTGACGATGTCGGCCGTGGCAACCAGCTTGAGCACCAGCTCGCGGCCCTCGGGTGTCTGCAGGTCGACGGCGATGCTTTTTTTGTTGCGGTTGAACAGGGGGAAAAATCCCGCACCGGAGCCGAGCAGCTTGCGGGTGTTGTCTCCCATGATCGGCTCGACCTTGATGACTTCGGCTCCCAGGTCGGCCAGCAGCATGCCGCAGGTCGGGCCCATGACCATATGGGTGAATTCGACGACTCGCAGGCCTGCATAGGGCAGGCCTTGTTCGCCGGATACGCTGGCTTCAGCCATGCAAACGTCCTTGTACAAAGTCTTTGGGGAGGCCCGCTTCGGGCGTCATGCCATAAAGCGGTTCGCCCGGCAATCCGGCCTTGAGCGGCTCGCGCGCAGCCATCAGTTTTGCAAGGTCCACACCCGTGGAAACGCCCATGGCTTCAAACATGAAAACCAGGTCTTCAGTGACCACATTGCCCGACGCGCCCGGTGCATAGGGGCAGCCGCCCAGGCCGCCCAGCGAAGCATCGAAGGTGCGCACGCCCTCTTCATACGCAGCCAGGCAGTTGGCCAGGCCCAGGCCACGCGTGTTGTGCATATGCGCAGCGCCTGCCTTGTTGCCAAGCTCGGCGCGCAGGCGCCTGAAGAGGCGGCGCACCTGCGCGGGGTTGGCATAACCGACCGTGTCCGACAAACCCGACTCATCAGCACCGGCAGCGACGCATTGGGCGGCCAGCCGGATCACATCGTCTTCAGGCACTACGCCCTGCAGCGTGCAGCCGAACGCTGTCGAGATGGCGGCCTCCAGCTTGACCTGCGGTGCAAGCTCACGGCGCAGGCCGGCAATGGCCCGCACTTCTTCGACCATCTCTTCGCGCGTCTTGCGCACATTGGCCTGCGAATGCGCCGCGCTGGCCGACACCGGCATGGTCAGCTTGTGCACGCCGGCCTGCAGTGCGGCTTCAGCGCCGCGGCGGTTGGGCACCAGGGCCATCACTGTGAGGCCGGGCAAGGTGAGCGCGTGCCGCACCACTTCCGCCACGTCGGCCATTTGCGGCAGCAGTTTGGCGGGAACAAACGAGCCCACCTCGATTTCGCGCAGGCCGGCCGCGTGCAGGGCTGTGATCCAGCGCAACTTGTCGGCGGTCGCCATGGTGCGCGCGACACTTTGAAGGCCATCGCGCGGGCCGACTTCACTGATCAGCACCTGGCAGGGCTGGGGGATTTGCATCGTCTTTGGTATTCTGTAAGATAGAACTATATTCTTTCTGATGGAATGATGAAGCAGGTTGCAAGCACTGTCAAGCAGGCAACCGGCACGAAAGCCCAGGAGATCGAGCCATGCCGCGCAAAGCCCAGACCGAATCCGTTGCAGACGCCCATGCCGCTCCCGGCGGTGCCGCGGCAGTGGACCGCGCCCTGTCGCTGCTGTCAGCCTTCAGGGCGGGCGACATCTCACTGGGCCTGGGGGAGTTGGCGGAGCGCACGCAGCTTTACAAGAGCACGGTGCTGCGGCTGCTGGCTTCGCTGGAGCATGCGAGGCTGGTCCAGAAACTCGGCGACGGCCGCTACGCACTGGGCGCCGAGGTGGCGCGCCTGCACGGTGTTTACGCCGCCTCGTTTTCGCTGGACCGCGTGGTGCTGCCGGTGCTGCGTGAACTGGTGGCAGCCACTGGCGAGAGCGCGGCCTACCATGTGCGCCAGGGGGAGGCCCGCCTGTGCCTGTACCGCGTGGACTCGCCGCATCCGATCCGCGACCACATCAAGGCCGGCGACCTGCTACCCGCCGACCGCGGCACGGGCGCTCGCATTTTGATAGCGTTTGGCGCAGAACGGGTAAGGGCTGGTGGCCCAAAAGACCGTCAGCTGTACGCCAGAATCCGCGAACAGGGTTACTACACGGCCGTGGGTGACCGCCTGGCCGAGGTAGCAGGCATTTCAGCGCCGGTGTTTGGGGCTGGCGGCGCACTGGCAGGCGCGCTGACGCTGACCATGCCCGACACCCGTTACAGAGAACGCCACGTCAAACCGGTACTCGAAGCAGCCCGCCGCCTGACTGGCCTGGTTTAAGCATCTGTTCGCGGTCTAAGCCTGTATTGCCGTTCAGCCCTGCGCGGCGGTGGATTCGATGCGCCACTGGATGTTGAGCGAGAACTGCTCCCCGGGCCCCAGCACGCGCAGGCCTGGCTGCCCCGGCAGATGAAAGGCGTCGATGGGCTGMGTGATGGGCTCAAAACAAAACGCGGGGCCTTGCGGCGGCCGGTAAACCAGGCAGAAGTGCTGTGCAGCACCGCCGTCGCGCGCGAAGTCCGGCATGCTGGCCGTGACCTGCAGGCCCAGCTCGGGCCATGCGATGCTGGCCTTGCCACCCCAGCCTGTGTAGCCGTTGTCGATGAGCGGGCCGTTGGCTGGCGCACCTTCGTTCAGGTTCCAGCTTGCCGGAAAGTCGGTCGTGTGCGCAACCGGCAGCGGATCGTCAYCGCAGAGCCAGAGGCCCTCTACCTGCGCGGTAATCCGTGTTTGCGGGGTGCGGGGAAACCAGGGATGCACGCCCAAACCATACGGCAGCGGCTTGACGCCCAGGTGACGCACCTGCAGCTTCTGGTTCAGCCCACCATCAACCAGCCGGAAGGTCTGCACGGCTTCGTAGTCATAGGGGTTGCCGTCGAACCCATACGACACCAGCGTCATCACCAGGGTGTCGGCAGCCGGCTGCGAAACCTGCCACGGCTGCAGCCAGCCGTCGCCATGAATGGGATAGGGCTCGCCCGCGCGATTCGGGCGCATGGCGTGAAATTGCCCCTCATGCGTGAAGCCGCCACCGCTGATGCGGTTGGACCACGGCACCATGGCAAACGAAGCGGTCTGGTAGAGATCGTCCGTTTTGCCGTCCCAAGGCCGCCAGAGGTCCAGCGGCCCTTGCGGACGGTCAAGCTGCCAGGCAGCCACACTGCCGCCGAGCGAGGGAACCAGTCCCAGGCGTTGGCCGGCGTGGCGCAGCCAGACTACAGGATGTGCGGAATCGGTCATTGAAGATCTTTCACGGTGAGGGCAGGTAGATGGTGTTTTGTTCGTGATATCAGGCGCCGAACAAACCGGCAGGCAGACCCGGACTGTCAATCGCCACCGCGAACAGGCCGCCGGCCAGCGGCTGGTCTGCGAGCTGCGCGGGCGTTAGCCCGGTGCGTGCCGTGCTGATGAAAAGCGTGCGCATGTCCGGCCCGCCAAAGGCGCAGTTGGTCACATGGCTTGTCGGCAGCGGCACGCGGCACAGCTCCTGTGC
>NZ_JBFUCA010000117.1:0-10186 GCF_056405475.1 Polaromonas sp. P1_G4 | reverse complement strand
GCCTTCTCGCGAACTGAGTGCGGGCCTGGCCGAGATCATTAAATACGGCCCCATTGCCGACATGGCATTCCTTGAATGGATCGAGGCTAACCTGGAGGATCTGCTCGCCAGGGAGCCCGTGGCCATGGCCCACGCCATCCAGCGCAGTTGTGAGATCAAGGCATGGGTTGTAAGCCAGGACGAGCGGGAGTCGGGCTTGCGGGCCATCCTGAATTTCGGTCACACCTTCGGCCACGCGATTGAATCCGGCCTGGGCTATGGGGAATGGCTGCATGGCGAAGGTGTGGGCTGCGGCATGGTGATGGCCGCGCATCTGTCAGAGCGTCTGGGCCTGGTTGACAAGCCTTTTACGGAACGCCTGACCAATCTTGTCCGACGATGCGGCCTGCCGGTGCGAGGACCTGTGCTGTCAACCACCGACAATGCCGGCCGCTATCTCGAACTGATGCGCATCGACAAAAAATCCGAAGCGGGTGAGATAAGGTTTGTTGTGATCGACGGCCCCGGGAAGGCAGCCGTTCGCAGTGCACCGGATGCCATGGTGCGCACTGTCATAGATATGTGCTGTGAATAAGCGGCGGAAAATATGGAAGAAGTACCTGAAATTGCTATCAATTCAGGAGCTGTTTGCGCTTATACGGTATGGGATTTCRGTCATTTTTATGCTTAATCCATGAATCTCCAGCCCTACGCCTGTGACCCGTCGCGTTCGCGCGGCCGCCGCTTTGCCGAGCCTGCTGCGCCAACCCGGTCCGAGTTTCAGCGCGACCGCGACCGTATCGTGCACTCCACCGCTTTTCGGCGCCTGGTGTACAAAACCCAGGTGTTTCTGAATCACGAAGGTGATTTGTTTCGCACCCGTCTGACTCATTCGCTGGAGGTCGCCCAGCTGGGAAGGTCCATCGCCCGCACGCTTCAGCTCAACGAAGACCTCGTGGAAGCCATTGCGCTGGCGCATGACCTGGGCCATACGCCGTTCGGTCATGCCGGTCAGGATGCCTTGAACGCGTGTCTGAAAGCCTGTAACCCAGACAGCGCAGGCTTTGAGCACAACCTGCAAAGCCTGCGCGTGGTGGATTCCCTTGAGGAGCGCTATCCGGCCTACAACGGGCTGAACCTGACCTTTGAGACGCGAGAAGGAATCCTGAAGCATTGTTCCAGGCGCAATGCACGCCATATTGAAGCCCGCGAGCCGGACGGTGTTGCCCGCCGGTTCGTGGAGCCCGCTGACGGGCCGCGCTGGCAGCAACCCGGTCTGGAGGCACAACTGGCCAATCTTGCGGACGAAATAGCCTACAACGCGCACGATATTGACGACGGCGTGCGCTCCGGCCTGTTAACCCTGGAGCAACTGGAGGGTGTCGAGCTGTTCGCGCAACACTGCCGGGAAACGCAACTGGCGCACCGGGCGTTGAAAGGCCGGCGGCTGCTGTTTGAGACCATACGGCGMATGCTCAGTGCCCAGGTCTATAACGTGATGGATGCGACATCGCTTGCGATTCACAAGGTTGCACCTGCCAGCGTGGACGAAGTTCGCAGGCATCCGGCGCTGGTGTGTTTTACCGAAGAAATGGCGATGCAGTCTGCATCCCTCAAACGTTTTTTGCTGCGAAACCTGTACCGCCACCCGAAAGTGGTGGAAACCACGCAGGCTGCCAAGCAGGTAGTCCGTGACCTGTTCGAAGCCTATATGGCCGACCCGGCCCAGATKCCGCAGGCTCACATCGACCGGTTTGACGGCATTGATGCCCCCCATGCGGCGGGCGCAAAACCCGAGAGGGTGGTCGCCGACTACATTGCCGGCATGACAGACCGCTTCGCCGCCAAAGAGCATGAGCGCCTTAAGGGGCGCGCAGCTTTTCCGGTTTAGGTGGAGTTGTAGCGGCCCATAGGCAGCAAGCGTGACGGAGCCCCGGCCAACAACAACCCCGAGCCCGAACGCGGCCTGGTACGTGATGGCTGCCGGTGTGGTGGCCGCCCTTTACGTGGGAAAACTACCGCCTGCGCTGCCTGTACTGGGAAAGGTATTGGGCGTGACATTGCTGCAGGCCGGATTTCTGCTGTCGCTGGTGCAGCTGGCGGGTATGGTGCTCGGGCTGCTCATCGGGCTTGTTGTGCAGCGTGCCGGCCTCAAGCGCAGCATGGTGGCCGGGTTGCTGGTGTTGTCCGGTGCCGGTCTGTTGGGCGGCGTGTCTCCCGATGTGCATTGGCTGCTCGCCGCACGTGTATTCGAAGGGCTGGGATTCCTCTGGGTGGTGTTACCGGCCCCAGCCCTGATCCGCCAGCTGGTGCCACAAGAGCGGCTCAATGGCATGCTGGGAGTATGGGGCGCCTACATGCCGCTGGGCGCCTCTCTGGCCTTGCTGGGAGGCCCCATGATCATCGGCCTGGCCGCACCTGACTGGGGTTGGCGAATCTTGTGGTGGCTTCTGGCCGCGCTGGCCGCAGTGCTGGCTTTGCTGGTCGCGTGGCAAGTTCCTGCACAGGGGCATCTGCATGATGGCATCTCCCCCCGGCAATCGCCGGCTCCTCATTTCCGTGGCGGAGATATTGTCCGCGCGACGCTGCGGTCGCGCGCAGCCTGGTACATGGCTGTTGCTTTTGCGATGTACTCGGGACAGTGGCTTGCTGTGGTCGGTTTCCTGCCGTCCATCTACACCCAGGCTGGCGTGAGCGGTGTGTGGGTGGCATGGCTTACGGCGCTTGCTGCTGCCGTCAATATCATCGGCAACGTCGCGGCAGGCAGGCTGCTGGAGCGTGGTGTACGACCGGTGGTTCTGCTTGGGGCAGGCTTCCTGTCGATGGCTGGAGGCGCACAGCTCGCATTTGCCGTGCAACTGCGCCCGGAAATACAGTACGTGGCCATACTGGTCTTCTCGATGGTGGGTGGCCTGATCCCCGCAACGCTGTTTAGCCTGGCCATCCAGCTTGCGCCCCGCCGTGATGCCGTGTCGACCACCGTTGGCTGGGTCCAGCAGTGGTCGGCGTTGGGGCAATTTGCCGGTCCTCCGCTGGTTGCCTGGGTGGCCAGTACTGCGGGAGGATGGCAATGGACGGGTTGGCTTGCGACGGCCGGCTGCGCCATCGCCCTCGTGTTGGCGATCTTGCTTGATCGTCTGCCTGGATCTGCCCGCCAACGCACTTGAACGGGCGTATGTTGGCGCCCCATGCGCATAGGCTTATGACGTGTTGGCATTTCCACGGTGGTTTTTGAGGGTTGCACCGATTACGCTGAGGGTCTGCGCACAATTTGTGACATTTCTTCGGAATATTGAGCGCATGCTGAGGTACGGGCATCAAACCTGCTTTGGCTATTTCGTCTCTCAAAAGGTGTTCTCATGGGTTTCAATCGACGTCAACTAATTCTGCGTGGGGTTTCCGCGGGCGCTGCGGTAGCAAGCCCTGCGCTCTGGGCTCAAAGCAAAACCAGCCGCAAGATTCTTCTTGGCCAATCGGTTCCCCTGACAGGTGCAGCCGACCAGATCGGTCTGGCGTATCTGAATGGAGCAAAGATTTATTTCGATGCCATCAATGCAAAGGGCGGTGCCGGCRGCCACAAGATAGAAGTCAAGACACTCGACGACGGCTACAACCCGGCCAAGGCTGCCGCCAATGCCAAGCAGTTGATCGACGAAGGCGTCGATGCGCTGTTCGGCTTTGCCGGTACAGCCAGCTGTGATGCCGCGTTTGCCGCTTCCAAGGCATCCGGGGCGCTCTTTTTCGCACCTTTTGCGGCGTCGGACGCATTGCATGATCCTGCGCTGGCAAACATATTTCATGTGCGTCCGGCGCTGGCCGATGAGGCCTACAAAATTGCGCGCCACTGTGCCACCCTCAACCAGGACCGTATCGGTGTATTTGCCGAAGATGACGCCATGGGGCGGGGCGGCCTTGCAGCGGTGAACCAGGCCCTGATCGACCTGAAGCGCCCGGCCATCGTTGGCAGCGCCCTGTCGCCGGTCAACAGCGACAAGGTCGATGCCGCAGTGGCGCAGCTGATGAAGGCGCAACCTCAGGCCGTGATCCAGGTCAGCCTGTTCAATTCATCGGCAGCGTTCATCCGCAAGATGCGCCAGGCCGGCTTCAGCGGGCAGTTCCTCAATTTCTCCGTCGTGGGTATCGATCCGCTGTTCAGTGCCTTGGGCAAGGAGATAGGCGGTGTGGTGATCTCGCAGGTGGTGCCGTCGCCACGCAGCACGGGTACGCCCATCATCAAGGAATACCTGGATGTACTGAACCAGACGGACCAGACGCCGAGTTACGAGAGTGTGGAGGGTTATATTGCTGCCCGTACTTTTGCCGAAGGCGTACGCCGCAGTGCGGCCGGCAGCGGCAAACCCGACAGGGCAGGTCTGCAAAAGGCGTTTGAAACCATGACGGACTACGACGTGGGCGGCTTTCGTGTGAACCTGCGCCCCAAGAAATACGAATCGGTGCGTGCGATTGACCTGGTCACCATCACGCCTGACGGCAAAGTTGTCCGTTAAGCGTCTTCTTTCCCGTCGTTTCAACGGCGCCCAATGAACTCAGTGCGGAGCAGGAAATCAGGGTCAGATCAAATATCATGACGCAAACTTCAGGCATTGCATCCCATGGCCCGTCTTCCCCGGCTGACGCTCCCCGGTTACCCGCACCACATCATCCAGCGGGGGAATAACCGGCAAACTGTCTTTTCTTCGGCCGCCGACCACCAGGTGTTTTTGGCGTTGCTTGAAGAAAGCGCCCGCAAGTTCGGCGTTGCCCTGCATGCTTACGTGCTGATGGACAACCATTTCCACTTACTGGCGACGCCTTCCACAGCGGACAGCCTGCCGCAGATGATGCAGGCTGCCGGGCGGCGCTATGTGCGTTACTTCAACGACAACCAGGGCCGCTCCGGCACCTTGTGGGAAGGGCGTTACCGGGCCACCGTGATCGAGGCCGAGCGCTACCTGCTGGCCTGCATGACCTATATGGACCTCAATCCGGTCCGCGCGGGACAGGTGGCCGAGGTCAAAGACTATCCGTGGTCCAGCTACGGCCACTACGCAGGCCTGCGGGTCGACGGCCTGCTCACGCCGCACCCGCTGGTCTGGGCGCTGGGCAACACGCCCTTCGCCCGTGAAGTGGCCTACGCCGAACTGGTGCGCGCCGGCATCACGCTGGAGCAGCAAGACCAGCTGACCCGATCCGCCCTGAGTGGCTGGGCCCTGGGTGGAGATGGCTTTTTGGCGGAGTTGCAAAAGCGCACGGAGCGCCGTGTCACCAGGAACCAGGCGGGGCGCCCACCCCTACGCGTGGCTGAGGGCCCGGATGATGAATAACTTCATATTTATCAAGGCTTGGCGCGTTTGAGTTTAATATGTCCCTAATTTATTGTTGATTAAATTAATCGACATTTAATTAGAATCTGACCCTATTTAAAGCGCTTGGCATTGTTGTTGCAATGCAATATGCTCCCATTCCCTGCGAAAAATTATGAACCTTGCGGATGGAAGCGTTGCCCAGGCTTTTCGAGGCCACTCGGCACCGCCGTCATCCCAACTGACGAGGAATTGCCATGACCACGGCTGCTGAAATCAAGCATTTTGAAGAAAACGGTTTGTACTCCGGTGCGAACGAACACGATGCCTGCGGCGTCGGTTTCGTGGCGCACATCAAGGGGCACAAAAGCCATGCCATCGTCCAGCAAGGCTTGAAGATCCTCGAGAACCTAGACCACCGGGGCGCAGTGGGCGCTGACAAGCTCATGGGCGACGGCGCCGGTATCCTGATCCAGCTGCCCGATGCGCTGTACCGTGAAGAAATGGCCGGCCAGGGCGTGCAGCTGCCGCCACCCGGAGAATACGGCGTCGGCATGGTCTTCCTGCCGAAAGAGCACGCTTCCCGCCTGGCCTGCGAACAGGCGCTCGAGCGCGCCGTCAAGGCCGAAGGCCAGGTGCTGCTGGGCTGGCGCGACGTGCCGGTCAACCGCGACATGCCCATGTCGCCCACCGTGCGCGAAAAAGAACCCATCCTGCGCCAGATCTTCATCGGTCGCGGCAACGACGTCATCGTGCAGGACGCGCTGGAGCGCAAGCTGTATGTCATTCGCAAAACCGCCAGCGCCGCCATCCAGAACCTGCGCCTGACGCACAGCAAAGAATATTACGTGCCCAGCATGTCCAGCCGCACGGTGGTCTACAAAGGCCTGCTGCTGGCCGACCAGGTGGGCACCTACTACCGTGACTTGACCGACCCGCGCTGCGTCTCGGCACTCGGATTGGTGCATCAGCGCTTCTCGACCAACACCTTCCCGGAGTGGCCGCTGGCCCACCCGTACCGCTATGTGGCGCACAACGGCGAAATCAACACCGTCAAAGGCAACTACAACTGGATGAAGGCACGTGAAGGCGTGATGTCTTCGCCGGTGCTGGGTGCCGACCTGCAAAAGCTCTACCCGATCAGCTTTGCCAGCCAGTCCGACACCGCGACCWTCGACAACTGCCTCGAGTTGCTGACCATGGCCGGCTACCCCATCAGCCAGGCCGTGATGATGATGATCCCCGAGCCTTGGGAACAGCACACCACCATGGACGAGCGCCGCAAGGCCTTCTATGAGTACCACGCCGCCATGCTTGAGCCCTGGGACGGCCCGGCCTCCATCGTCTTCACCGACGGCCGCCAGATCGGCGCCACGCTGGACCGCAACGGCCTGCGCCCCTCGCGCTACTGCGTGACCGATGACGACCTGGTCATCATGGCCTCCGAATCCGGCGTGCTGCCGATTCCTGAGCACAAGATCGTGCGCAAATGGCGCCTGCAGCCCGGCAAGATGTTCCTGATCGACCTCGAACAAGGCCGCATGGTCGACGACGAAGAAATCAAGGCCACGCTGGCCCACAGCAAGCCTTACAAGCAATGGATTGAAAACCTGCGCATCAAGCTGGACGACGTGGCCGGCAAGGCCGCCAAGACCGCTCCGGTCACTGTGCCCGCCGCCTCAACCATCGCGCTGCTTGATCGCCAGCAGGCCTTTGGCTACACACAGGAAGACATCAAATTCCTGATGTCCCCCATGGCCGCCAACGGCGAGGAAGCCACCGGCTCCATGGGCAACGACAGCCCGCTGGCTGTGCTGTCCAACAAGAACAAGCCGCTCTACAACTACTTCAAGCAGTTGTTCGCGCAGGTGACCAACCCACCCATCGACCCGATCCGCGAAGCCATCGTGATGTCGCTGGTGTCCTTCATCGGCCCCAAGCCCAACCTGCTGGACATCAACCAGGTCAACCCGCCGATGCGGCTTGAAGTGAGCCAGCCCGTGCTCAACGTGGCCGACATGCAAAAGCTGCGCGACATCGAAGCGCACACACAGGGCAAGTTCAAGAGCTATACCCTGGACATCACCTACCCGCTGGCCTGGGGCCACGAAGGCGTCGAGGCCAAGCTGGCTTCGCTGTGCGCTGAAGCGGTCGACGCGATCAAGGACGGCAAAAACATCCTGATCATCAGCGACCGCGGCATCACCGCCACGCAGGTGGCCATCCCGGCCCTGCTGGCGCTGTCGGCGATTCACCAGCACCTGGTGAAAGAAGGCTTGCGCACGACCGCCGGCCTGGTGGTTGAAACCGGCTCTGCCCGCGAAGTGCATCACTTTGCCGTGCTGGCCGGCTACGGCGCTGAAGCTGTTCACCCCTACCTCGCGATGGAAACCCTGGCCGAGTTGTCCAAAGGCCTGCCCGGCGACCTCAGCACCGACAAGGCCGTCTACAACTACACCAAGGCTATCGGCAAGGGCCTGTCCAAGATCATGTCCAAGATGGGCGTGTCGACCTATATGAGCTACTGCGGTGCGCAGCTGTTCGAGGCCATCGGCCTGAGCCGTGACACCGTGGCCAAGTTCTTCACCGGCACGGCCAGCCAGGTTGAAGGCATGGGTGTGTTTGAGATCGCTGAAGAAGCGCTGCGCATGCACCGTGMTGCCTTCAGCGACGACCCGGTGCTGGCCAACATGCTGGACGCCGGCGGCGAATACGCCTGGCGCGTGCGCGGCGAAGACCACATGTGGACGCCCGATGCAATTGCCAAGCTGCAGCACTCCACCCGCTCCAACAACTGGAACACCTACAAGGAATACGCCCAGCTGATCAACGACCAGAACCGCCGTCACATGACGCTGCGCGGCCTGTTCGAGTTCAAGATCGACCCGTCCAAGGCCATCCCGATCGATGAAGTCGAGCCGGCCAAAGAGATTGTCAAGCGTTTTGCCACCGGCGCCATGTCGCTGGGCTCCATCAGCACCGAAGCCCACGCCACGCTGGCTGTGGCCATGAACCGCATCGGCGGCAAGAGCAACACGGGYGAGGGCGGTGAAGACCCGAACCGCTACCGGCAAGAACTCAAGGGCATCCCCATCAAGAAGRGCGAGACGCTGAAGAGCGTGATCGGCCCTAAACAGGTCGAGGTTGATTTGCCGCTGCAGGACGGCGATTCGCTGCGCTCGCGCATCAAGCAGGTCGCGTCGGGGCGTTTTGGTGTCACGGCCGAATACCTGGTGTCGGCCGACCAGATCCAGATCAAGATGGCCCAGGGCGCCAAGCCCGGCGAGGGCGGCCAGCTGCCCGGCGGCAAAGTCAGCGAATACATCGGCCACCTGCGCTACTCGGTGCCCGGCGTCGGTTTGATCTCGCCGCCGCCGCACCACGACATCTACTCCATCGAAGACTTGGCCCAGCTGATCCACGACCTGAAGAACGTCAACCCGCGCGCCAGCATCAGCGTCAAGCTGGTCAGTGAAGTCGGCGTCGGCACCATTGCCGCGGGCGTGGCCAAGGCCAAGTCCGACCACGTGGTGATTGCCGGCCATGACGGTGGCACGGGCGCCTCGCCCTGGTCGTCCATCAAGCATGCCGGCTCACCCTGGGAAATCGGCCTGGCAGAAACGCAGCAGACCTTGGTGCTCAACCGCCTGCGCGGCCGTATTCGCGTGCAGGCCGACGGCCAGATGAAAACCGGCCGTGACGTCGTGATAGGCGCGCTGCTGGGTGCGGATGAATTCGGCTTTGCCACCGCGCCACTGGTGGTTGAAGGCTGCATCATGATGCGCAAGTGCCACCTCAACACCTGCCCCGTCGGCGTGGCCACGCAAGACCCGGTGCTGCGCCAAAAATTCAGCGGCAAGCCCGAGCATGTCGTTAACTACTTCTTCTTCGTCGCCGAAGAGGCCCGCCAGCTCATGGCGCAGCTCGGCGTGCGCAAGTTTGACGAGCTGATCGGCCGCGCTGACCTGCTCGACACGCAAAAAGGCATTGAGCACTGGAAAGCCAGCGGCCTTGATTTCGCCCGCCTGTTCTACCAGCCGAATGTGCCGGCCGACGTGCCGCGCATGCATGTGATGGAACAAGACMATGCGCTCGAAAAAGCGYTGGACGTGCGCCTGATCGAAAAATCGAAAGCCGCGATTGAAAAGGGCGAAAAAGTCCAGTTCATCGAAGTGGCGCGCAACGTCAACCGCACCGTCGGCGCCATGCTGTCGGGCGAGCTGACACGGCATCACCCGCAAGGCTTGCCAGACGACACGCTGCGCATCCAGCTTGAAGGCACGGGTGGTCAGTCCTTCGGCGCCTTTCTCGCCAAGGGCATCACCATGTACCTGATCGGCGACGCCAACGACTACACCGGCAAGGGCCTGTCGGGCGGCCGCATCGTGGTGCGCCCCAGCATCGACTTCCGCGGCGACGCGGTGAAGAACACCATCGTCGGCAACACCGTGCTCTACGGCGCAACCACCGGCGAAGCCTTCTTCAGCGGCGTGGCCGGCGAACGGTTTGCCGTGCGCCTCTCGGGCGCCACGGCGGTCGTTGAAGGCACGGGCGACCACGGCTGCGAATACATGACGGGCGGTACCGTCGCGGTGCTGGGCAAGAYCGGCCGCAACTTCGCCGCCGGCATGAGCGGCGGCGTGGCCTATGTGTATGACGAGGACGGCTTGTTTGCCACGCGCTGCAACACCTCCATGGTGTCGATGGACCGCATCGTCACCACCGCAGAGCAGCACACCCATGACAAGGCCGACTGGCATGCGGGCGAAAGCGATGAGGAATTGCTCAAGCGCTTGCTGCAGGACCACAACCGCTGGACCGGCAGCAAGCGCGCGCGCGAGCTGCTCGACAACTGGAGCGAGTCGCGCCTGAAATTTGTGAAGGTCTTCCCGAACGAATACAAG
>NZ_JBFUCA010000116.1:0-10198 GCF_056405475.1 Polaromonas sp. P1_G4 | reverse complement strand
GGTGTGAAGGATCTGTTCAGCGGATCACGCCGGGCATCAGCGCTTCGGCAATGGCAATGTGGTTGCCGTCGGGGTCGGTGATCATCACCGTCCTGACTTTGTCGCTGGACGTTGTATGGCTGGTGTCTATGCCCAGCTTTTGCAGGTACTCGATTTCCGGTTCAAGGTCGTTGACGGCCAGGGTCAGCGAGCCTTCGCCGGCGCGTTCGGCCAGTTCATACACCTGCAGGCCGCCGCCGCGCTTGAATTGCCATTCGCCGACTTCAGGCATCGGCCGGTTGGCCTTGGCGTCCAGCAGTTTTTCGTACCAGGGGATGGATGTGTCCAGGTTGCGGACGGCGACACTGGCAAGGGCGTTTTGCACAATCATGACGGTCTCCAAAAAGATTCAGTCCTGAAAATCTACGCCCGCCGCGGTGTCCCACCTGTAGGACAAATGCTGGGAAATGAGGGTGAGCAAGGTGGCGATCAAGTGGTGAAAGGGAGGTGAAGAATTTTCCAAGAATGCATTGCTGGAGGGAACTTATCCCGCTCCAAACGCCCGAACCCCTGACAATTCATAATCCATCCAGAAAAAAAGAGGGCTCCCTGATGTTTTTGACGTATTTCGACGCCATGCCGCGCCGCGTGCTGGTGCTGATTGCCGCGGCCTGCGTGGCCATGCTGGCCTTTGGCCTGTACCTGCAGCATGTGGTGGGCCTGGAGCCTTGCCCGATGTGCATCGTGCAGCGGTATGCGCTGGTGCTGGTGGCGGTGGTGGCGGGCGTGACGGCCATTGCCAAAAGCCGGGGCCTGTTGATCACCGGCTCGGGCCTGATGGTGTTGCTCTCGGGTTTTGGCGCTTTTGTGGCGGCGCGCCAGAGTTTCCTGCAGTGGTACCCGCCTGAAATTGCCTCTTGCGGCCGCGACTTTTACGGAATGATCGAAACCTTTCCGCTCAAGCGCGCCATTCCGATGATCTTCAAGGGCAGCGGCGACTGCACCAAGATCGACTGGACCTTTCTGGGCGGCTCGATTGCCAACTGGTCTTTCCTGTGTTTTGTGGGGATCGCGCTTGCAGGCTTGCTGCTGGTGACCCGCCTGGCGCGCAAAGCCTAGTTTTTCTCCTTCTGAAAAAACAATACGTTACCGGGCCTGAGCGCGTCAAGGAATATTGACGCCCGCAGAGTGGTAGGCTGCGGGCACTTGCAGCCTGGGCTGCCGTATTGATTCAGGGAGAATAAAAATGGCGATCCTGCTTGGCCCCATTGCGCAGTTTTTGGGCGTGCAACAAAGCCAGTGGGGTGTAAGCGTGCTCGCCGTGACCGACACTGCGGTTGCGCCCAGCCTGCAAAGCACCGCCACGGTACAGGTTTTCACGAAACTCGGCACGCTGCAAAGCGGCGCCACGCTGTGGCGCGGTGGTTTGTCCGTCGCCTTTAAAGACTTGGCCCAACGAGCACGTTACAGCGTTGACGGGCAGGCCTTTGATTTTTACGTTCCGGCGGCGAGTGAGTCGCCGCGCATGGCGTATGTCTCGTGCAATGGGTTTTCAAGTCCGGGCCTGATGAAGCAGGTCAAGGACAAAAATGCGTTGTGGAAGCGGCTCTATGACCTGCACGCAGGGCGCGAACGTATCAACGGCCGCAGTTTTGGCCCCTACCACTTGCTGCTGTTGGGCGGCGACCAGGTGTATTCGGATGCCCTCTGGCAGGACACGCGTTGCCCCGACATCATGGCCTGGTCCGAACTGTCCCGGGACGCTCGCCGCAAAGCGCCCTGGACGGCTGCCCTGCAGACGCAGGTGACGGCTTTTTTTGAAGACCTGTACCTTACGCGCTGGGCCCAGCCCGAAGTGGCGCAGGCGCTGGCGGGCTTGCCCAGCGTCATGATGTGGGACGACCACGATATCTTCGACGGCTGGGGGTCCTACCCTGCAGAAGACCACGACTGCCCGGTGTACCAGGGGGTTTTTGCCGTCGCCAAAAAATACTTCGCGCTGTTTCAGCGGCACAGCRCCCCTGGCACGCCGCCGCCGTGCACGCTGCCCGGCCAGCCGGCGTTCAGCGCGGGTTACCGCGTGGGCAGCCTTGGCGTGCTGGCGCTGGACATGCGCAGTGAACGCACGCCGGAACGCAAGAACGGCCGCAACCTGCAAAGCGCGCAGGTCATGAGTGAAGACAGCTGGAGTGCTGCTTACAAGTGGCTTGATGCCCAAACCGGCATGAAGCACCTGGTGCTGATGAGCAGCATCCCGGTGGTGCACCCCAGCTTTGAGCTGCTGGAAAAAATGCTGGGCGTGCTGCCCGGCCAGCAGGAGCTTGAAGACGATTTGCGCGACCACTGGACCTGCGCTGCGCATCGCGCCGAGCGGCTTCGCCTGGTGCACCGGCTGTTTAAATTCAGCAAGGACGCCTCGTGCCGCGTCAGCCTTGTCAGCGGCGACGTGCATGTGGCTGCGGTGGGCGTGCTGGAGTCGACGCGTGACCCGGTGGACACCAACGCCCAGGTGATCAACCAGCTCACCAGCAGCGGCATCGTGCACCCGGCGCCGCCTGCCATGGCGCGCTATTTTCTGGAACAGGCCTGCCAGCAGGTGGAAACCGTGGACCGAGGCATCACCGCCGCCATGTACGAATTTCCCACCACTTCGCGCCGCCTGATCGGTGCGCGTAATTTCATGACGATTGAGCCTGACGATGCGGGTAATCCGGCGCAACGCCTGTGGATCAACTGGTGGGTGGAAAACGAATCCGAGCCCAGCAGCAAGGTGATTCACCCGGTGGGGTAAGCGGCCCCGCTTAACCGAGCCACTTGGCCAGCCGGAGCCTGCTGGTTGCCGGTTCGGGCGTGATGGTGCCGCTCTCGGGACATGTTATTTTTCACCTGAAAAAGGGGATGGCGCCAGCCGCGCGCCATGACTAGACTGAATATCCAGTCGCCGGTTTTTACCGGAAGGCCAGCTCATCAACATTGCCGCGCTGCGGCACAAGGATGGTCCCCATGGCAGCAGGAAGGGTGTTATCGCGCTTTGGCTTTCCGGTCCTGGCGAGTGCCGGCGCCGCTGCCAGCGCCTATTACCTGGCAAACCAGCCGGTGGTGCCGGTCAAGTTCTCGACGTGGAGAAACACGACGGATCCAAAACAGGCAGAACACATGACCGTCAAATACGGACGGGGTTCGTGGGGCCATTACGAAGATTTCCGGATGGGCAGCGGCCCACCCCGTACGGATTTGCCAAAGTTTGGCGCCGTGAACAAGCTGACGGGCATAGATGAGTCCAAGCCTTACTCGAACTTGGCCTATGGCAGCCATACACCGACGGAGCACAGGGACCGCTTCCTGGCGCGTCCGGCCCTGGCAAGCGATGTCAAGAAGGGGCGGGAATACCGCTATGACTCCAAAGAGGCGATGCGCGCAAAGGTGTCGGTGTTCGAGCTCTGGAAGCTCAAGCAGATGACAAGCGAACGCCAGCAGCACGGCGTGTTCCACCTGTACGGCGAGGCATCCGACCCGTACACGACGCGGTGCATGACGCACATTGAAACGCTGGCCAGTGTCCGTGGCCAGAAGCTGTCTCCCGACAACCCTTCCAAGGTGGCGCACGAGTTTCATGCGCTCAACCCCTCCAGTACCGAGAAACCCAAGCTGAAAACCTACTCGGTAGAGGGCGTTCAGCGCCCTGGCAATGTGCCGGTCGGCACCCCGGTCAAGAGCCACCCCGGCACGCTGGACAAGGCGTATTGGGAGGCGGCCAACACGGGCGCCCACAACGTGGGCCGGCCACCCCCGCCAAAACTCTAGACGCGCGAGAACAGCGGTACCGCCGGCAAGCGCGCTGCACCCTGATTTGCAGGGAGGTGCCGGTTTTCCCGGCGGCTCCGGGGTGAATAATTCTCGACTGGGGTACCCGGGTTTCAAGCGGGTTGGCGGGGCGTCAAATCAGCCATATACTGTACATAAATACAGTATATTCGACTTGATCCGGACCACCTTCCATGCCCACCCTCACTGCAATGCCCAGCGCTTTGCCGGACTTTGCCGACGCCCTGAATGCCCAGGTTTGGCGGGCCGGCGAACTGGGCAGCGCGAGTGTGCAGACGGTGGCCACAGGTTATGCGGCGCTCGACCTGGTCTTGCCGGGAGGCGGCTGGCCCCAGGGCGCGCTGGTTGAACTGCTGTTGCCGCAGGCGGGCCAGCAGGAATGGGGTTTGCTGGCGCCTGGCTTGGCCCGTGCCCTCAACCAGCCCGCCACTCCGGAGGAGCCTGGCGCGCAACTGACGGCGCTGGTCGGCGCGCCTTACCTGCCATTTGGCCCCGCACTGGGCGCGCGCCAKATCGACATGCGGCGGCTCATCAGCATTCACGGCAAGCCAGGTGACGCGCCTTCGCTGCTCTGGGCCACGCGAGAGGCGCTGCAGTGCGCTGACGTGACCGCCGTGCTGGCCTGGCTGCCCGATGCGCGCAGCGCCCACCTGCGCCGCCTGCAGATTGCCGCGCATGCGCACCACAAGCTGCTGTTTGTGTTCCGGCCGCTGCGGGCCCAACACGAATCGTCACCCGCGCCGCTGCGCCTGCTGCTGGAAGGCACTGTGCGGGAGGGCGGCAACCTGCTGGTCCATGTGCTCAAGCGCCGCGGCCCGCCGCTGGCCGCGCCGGTGCTGCTCGATACCCGGCCCGCCCGGCTGTCGGCCTTGCTGGCGGCCAGCCGCGACAGGGCCCGGCAAAAGCGGGAAGAGCAAAAGCGGGAAGAGCTTGCCCCCATCCTGCTGCCATCGCTGGTTTCGCTTCCTGTCACCTCACCCCGGAGTCCCATCCATGCGTTGCTGGATCGCATTGCGCATCTCGATCACCACTGACGCGGCGCAACCGGCCTCGTCTGTGCTGGACGCCGCCGCTTTGCAGCGCGCGGTGGCCAGCCTGGCGCTGGGCTTCACGCCGCGCGTGGCGCTGGTCGATGAAGCGGTGCTGATGGACGTAACGGGCAGCCTGCGCCTGTTTGGCGGGCTGGCGCGGCTGATGCAGCTGCTGGCGCAGAAAATCGAGCTATTTTTTGAATCAAACCAGGTTGCAGGCCTTATGGAACGTGCGCAAGGTGCTACATCTTTGATAGCAATCGGACGGCTTCGGCTGCAGCAGGATCAGGCTGGTGCGTTGAAAAAACGCGTGGCCGACCTGCCCATGCACACGTTGACGGCCGCGCGCCCGCACCTGGGTGTGCTGGAGCGCATTGGCTGCCGCAGCTGGGACGACCTGCTGCGCCTGCCGCGTGACGGCGTGGCGCGGCGTTTTGGCGCCGAGCTGCTGGAGGCGCTGGACCGCGCCCGCGGCACCGTAGCCGACGACTACGAGTGGCAAGTGCTGCCCGAGCACTTTGAAGAAAAACTGGAGCTCAACGCGCTTGTCACCCATGGGCCTGCGCTGATGGCGGGCGTTGAGCGCCTGCTGGTCCACCTGCATGCCTGGCTGCTGGGGCGCCAGAGCGGGCTCTGCGCCCTGAAAATCATCTGGCACCTGGACAAACGCCGCGATGTGGCGCCGACCGGCGAGCTCGAGATTCGCACGGCCCAGCCCGCCCAAGACCTGCGCCATGTGGCACGCCTCATCTCAGAGCACCTGGCGCAGCAAAAGCTGCCGGCGCCGGTGCACAGCCTGACGCTGCAGTCGCTGGCCACCGAGCTGCTGGCCGACTCGGCCGCCGCCACCGGCAGCCTGCTGATGGAAGCGCGCCGGCAGGGCGACAGCGTGGTGGAGCTGGTCGAGCGACTCAGCGCCCGCCTGGGCGATGCCAATGTGCAAGCCTGGCAACCTTGCACCGACCACCGGCCCGAGCTGATGCAGCGCTGGGTGAGTGCCCGAAGTGCTATCAAATCAATAGCTGCTTGCGCACAGCCAATGCGCGCCAGGGCCATAAAAGGCTTAAAAAAAACCACTCCACATGCTTCTTCGGAAGCCCGGGCCGAAGCCTTGTACCCGGCCTGGTTGCTGCCCGAACCGCTGAAATTGCAAGCCGTAGGCAACAGCCCGGTGTACCAGGGCAAGCTGACACGCCTGGCCGGGCCGCAGCGGCTGGAGGCTGCCGAATGGCTGCTGGCCGATCACGAGAACCGCAGCGCTGAGCCGGGCCTGTGTGAAAAGCCGTGGGCGTTTCGCGACTACTACATCTACCGCAGCCAGCAGGGCGGCCTGCTGTGGGTTTACAGCGAAAGGCTGGGCTCTGCCGCCCAGGCCGGCCGGCAGCGCACCTGGTATTTGCACGGCTTTTTTGCCTGAGGCCCGCATGCCTGCCTACGCGCTTCCCGATTACGCTGAGCTGCACGCGCTGAGCAACTTCAGCTTCCAGCGCGGCGCCTCGCACGCGCAGGAGCTGGCCSAACGCGCTTCCGAGCTGGGCTACCAGGCGCTGGCCATCACCGACGAGTGTTCGGTGGCCGGGGTGGTCAGGGCGCATGAGGTGGCAAAGAAGCTGGGCCTCAAACTGCTGCCGGGTGCGGAATTTCTGGTGCAGGCGCCTGATGCCTTCAGGCTGGTGGTGCTGCCGCACAACGCGGCAGGCTGGGGCAACCTGTGCGAGTTCATCACCGAAGCGCGCAAGGCCGGCGACGTGGTCGAAAAAGGCAGCTACCGCGTCGCGCTGGGCGAAACGGATTTCTCCCGGCTGGGGGATTGCGAAATTTTGCTGGCGCCCCTGCATGAAGCAGGCGCGGGTGCTATCAATACAGAAGCGCTTTGCGCACATTGCGCCTGGGCTACAGGGCTTTTTGGCACCAACGCCTGGCTGGCGGTGGAGCTGCTGCAGGGCCTGGACGATGCGCTGCGCCTGCAGCAGCTGCAAGAGGTGGCCCGGCGCACCGGCATACGGCTGGTGGCGGCCGGCCATGTGCTGATGCACAAGCGCTCACGCAAGCCGCTGCACGACGTGATGACCGCCATCAAGCTGGGCAAGCCGGTGCACGAATGCGGCTTCGCGCTGCAGCCCAACGCCGAGGCACATTTGCGGCCGCGCATGCGCCTGGCCGAGATTTACCCCGCCAGCCTGTTGCGTGCCACGCTGGAAGTGGCGGCGCGGTGCAATTTCAATCTCGATGAGATTCGCAACCTGTACCGCTACCCGCAGGAAGACATGGTGCCGGCGGCCGAAACGCCTTCGCGGTGGCTGCGTCGGCTGACCTGGCAGGGTGCCCATACCCGCTACCCGCATCACATACCGCACAAGATCAGGCGGCAGCTGGGTTTTGAGCTGGCGCTGATTGAAGAGCTTGAGTACGAGATGTTCTTCATCACCGTGCACGACATCGTGCGGTTTGCGCGAGAGAAGGAAATCCTTTGCCAGGGGCGCGGCTCGGCGGCCAATTCCGTGGTGTGTTTTTGCCTGGGCGTCACGGCCGTCAACCCGGCGGAAAGCAAGCTGCTGTTTGAGCGCTTTATCAGCCGCGAGCGCAGTGAACCGCCCGACATCGACGTGGACTTCGAACACGAGCGGCGTGAAGAAGTCATCCAGTACATCTACGGCAAATACGGCCACGACCGCGCCGCCATTGCCGCCACCGTCATCAGCTACCGGCCGCGCAGCGCGATCCGCGATGTGGGCAAGGCGCTGGCGATGGCGCCTGAACTGATAGACCTGTTCGCCAAAGAGCATTTCTGGTTTGACGGCAGCGAGGTGCTGCAGGAAAAACTCAAGGAAGCCGGGCTGGAGGGCAGGGAAGGGCCGGTGCTGCAATGGTTTGACCTGTCGGCGCAGCTCATCGGCTTTCCGCGCCACCTGAGCCAGCACGTCGGCGGTTTTGTACTCACCCAGGGCAAGCTCACGCGGCTGGTGCCGGTGCAGCCGGCTTCGATGGAAGACCGCCGCATCATCCAGTGGGACAAGGACGACCTGGAGGCCATGGGCCTGCTGAAAGTGGATGTGCTGGCGCTGGGCATGCTGTCGGCCATCCGGCGCTGCCTGGCGCTGGTGAATGGGGCACGAGGAAGCCAGTTGGAGATGCATCAGATCGAGCCGGACGACACACCCACCTACGACATGATTTGCGAAGCCGATACGGTGGGCGTTTTCCAGATTGAAAGCCGGGCCCAGATGTCCATGCTGCCGCGCCTGCAGCCGCGCAATTACTACGACCTGGTGGTGGAAGTCGCCATCGTGCGGCCGGGGCCCATCCAGGGCGGCATGGTGCACCCGTACCTGAAGGCGCGCGACAAAAAACGGCGGGGTGAAGATGTCGTGCCGGAATACCCGGCGCTGAACCCGGCCCTGGAGCGCACGCTGGGCATTCCGATTTTCCAGGAGCAGGTCATGCAGATCGCGATGATCGCCGCTGACTTCACGCCCGGAGAGGCCGACGATTTGCGCCGCTCCATGGCAGCCTGGAAGCGTAAGGGCGGGGTAGACCGCTTTCATGGCCGCCTGGTCAATGCGATGGTCAACAACGGCTACAGCGCTGAATTTTCAGAGCGCATCTTCAGCCAGATATTGGGCTTCGGCGACTACGGCTTTCCGGAAAGCCACGCCGCCAGTTTTGCCAAGCTGGTTTATGTGAGCTGCTGGCTCAAGCGCCACGAGCCGGCCTGCTTTCTGGCGGCCATGGTCAATTCGCAGCCCATGGGTTTTTACACGCCGTCCCAGCTGGTGCAAGACGCGGTCCGCCACCAGGTCGAGGTGCGCGCGGTGGACGTCATGCACAGTGAATGGGACTGCACGCTGGAGCCGCAGGGTGTGCTGACTGCAGGGACGCAGCCGGCAGTGCGCCTGGGCCTGCGCCTGGTGGCCAGCTTGCGCGAGGAGGCCGCCTTGCGCCTGGTGGAGGCGCGGGCGCAAGCGCCTTTCACGTCGACGGAAGACCTGGTGTCGCGCGCCCGGCTCAATACGCTCGAAATCAACGCGCTGGCCGCCGCCGATGCCCTGCTGCCGCTGGCGGGCCACCGGCGCCAGCAGGTCTGGGAGGCTTCGGCCATCAAACTGGCGCCGCGCCTGCTCAAATCGGTGCCCACACACGAAACACCGCTGGCCTTGCCCGACACACCCGAGGGCGAAAACATTTTGTTCGACTACCAGGCCACCGGCCTCACGCTGCGGCGCCACCCGGTGGCTTTGCTGCGGGAACGGCTGGCACGCAAAGGCCTGCTGAGCGCCAGCGAGCTCAATGCCTTGCCCGACGGCGAAGAGGTGGCCGGCTGCGGCATCGTCACTGTGCGCCAGCAGCCGCAAACCGCCAAGGGCACCATCTTTGTCACACTGGAAGACGAGACCGGGCCAGTCAATGTGATCATCTGGAAATCGCTGCGGGAGGCGCAACGCGGCGAGGTGCTGCACGCCCGGCTGCTGGCGGTGTATGGCACGTGGCAGCGCAGTGAAGAACGCGGCAGCGCCAAAGGTTACGGCGCGGTGCGCAACCTGGTGGCGCATCGGCTCGAAGACCTCACGCCGATGCTGGGGCGGCTGGGCACATCGAGCCGCGATTTCCATTGAGGTGACTGCACCTCAATCAGGCACCTTCAGTCAATCCATCGTCATGCGCTGTCATCAGACAAATCCTGCTTGAGGGTCAGACTGACCCGGCAATCCGTTTTAGCGCGTCGTCGGTTTGCTGCTGCAGCGCCTGCATCAGCGAGCTCGCATCCCGGTGCCTGAGCAGTGGTGCGGCCTGACCGGACCAAAGCGACATCAAGTCTGTTCTGCCCTGGCCAATGGCCGCCGGTTTCATCTGGCCTGTCAGCCAGTTCTGGACCGGGTAGGGCGCAATGTGACCTTCATGCGCCTTCAGCTCGTTCATGAAGCGGTTTTCAATGCCTCGCGCCAGGCGCCCGCTGAAGGCGCGGGTGAGGGCGGTGTACTTGGCGTCGGCGCTGAATAGCTTTTCGCGGTGGATGTCACTGGCAGATGACTCGACGCAGGCCAGGAAAGCTGTGCCGATCTGCACGCCCTGGGCACCCAGCGCCAGGGCTGCTGCAATACCGCGCCCATCCGCAATGCCGCCTGCGGCAATGACCGGGGCCTTGATCGCGTCGACCACCTGGGGGATCAGCGCCAGTGTGCCGGTGAGCGAGTTTTCGGGCGGGCGGAGAAAGGACACGCGGTGCCCGCCAGCCTCAAAGCCGGTTGCCACCACCATGTCGACGCCGGCACTGTCTAGCGCTATCGCCTCTTCAGGCGTTGTGGCGGCGCCCACGGTCACGATATCAAGCGCCTTGCATTGGCGCAGGATGTCCAGCGACGGAA
>NZ_JBFUCA010000115.1:0-10214 GCF_056405475.1 Polaromonas sp. P1_G4 | reverse complement strand
TCGTAATAGGCACGCGAGACCACGATCTGGTTGGGCCTGGAGAAGTCCATGATGCGCTGGGCCACATTGATGCCGTCGCCCACCACATTGACGCGGTTGTTGATGTCAAACACCATGCGGATCGGTCCCAGGTGCAGGCCCACCCTCAGGGACAGCTTGCGGCCGTACTTTTGTACCAGGAGGTCGCGCAGCAGCAGGGCCGATTGCAGGGCCTCTTCGGGGTCGCCCAGAAAGCAGATCGCCGCGCCGTCGCCGGTGTCGATCATGATCCGCGACGACTCCTTCACGCCGCCGATGGCCTTGGTGATGAGTTCGTTGAACAGGGTCTTCAGTGCCACCTGCTGGTCGACCGAATAGGTGGAGTAGGACACCAGGTCCAGGAACATGATCGTGCCCAGTACGTTCTTGCGCAGATTTTCGGCGCTATTGAGCGGAATGGACTGGGAATTGGCCGCGTAGGCGAGCACGGCGCTTTCGGACAGCAGCTTGCTTGTCTTTGTGGTTGACGTATCGGTCTGCGGCGCTACCGTCGCTACCGGGGCAATGGCGGCTGTGTTGGACGACGGGTTGGCGGCGCGGATGGTCTGCGTCTTGAGAAAGTCCGAGCTGATCAGGGCCTGGCGCAGGGCTCCGACGTCCTGCGGGCGCTGTGTTTCGTTGGGCATCATGGCCCAGTCAATGGCGCGCAGCAGGGGCGCACCGAAGACCACCGCGCTGGCCGTGTCGGCCGCCTTGGGCATGGTGTCCTCGCGCACCCGCGAAGCCGACTCCATCGGCTTGTGCCCCGTTGTCATCCAGTACATCACCGCCCCCAGCGAATAGACGTCCGTCCACGGCCCCTGGTGTCCCTTGCTGTGGTACTGCTCAAACGGTGCGAAACCAGGGCTCACGATGTTGGTCATGTCGTGGTTGCCGGTCACGCGCCGGGCGGCGCCGAAGTCGAGCAGCACCGGTGTGCCGTCGGCGCGGATGTAGATGTTGTCCGGCTTGATGTCGCGGTGCAGGAAATTCACCTTGTGCACCGCTTCCAGCCCGTCCATCAACGGGTAGACGATCTTCAGCAGACCCTGTTGGTCCAGCGCCGGCTGCCTGGCCAGCCAGCGTTTGAGCGGGTCGCCGGACTCGTACTCCATGACGATGTAGGCGGTCCCGTTTTGCTTGAAGTAACGCAGCACCCGCACGATGTTCGGGTGGCGAAAGGACGCCAGCGCCCGCGCTTCGTCGAGGAAGCGCTCCAGCCCCCAATTGAACTGGCCGTTGTTCGCACTGGAGCGCACGTGCACCGACAGGTCCTCCGCGCGCACGGCCAGGTCGCCGGGAAAATACTCCTTGATGGCTACCGGCAACTGCAGGTTGATGTCCTGCGCCAGATAGGTGATGCCGAAGCCGCCGCCGCCCAGCATCTTGTCGATGCGGTATTCAAAAACGGTTTGTCCCGGCAGAAGCGCAGCCGCGTCTTTGCCTTCGCCGCCTGTGGGACGCACGGGCAGGGCTTGCGTTGTTTCTTCCGGTTCTTCCATTCGTGGGATCGATTCGTGGGGGCTGAGGGTGCCTGTGAATTATTGAGCCCGGCCGGACATCAGGCGCCGTGGTCGATCATCTGCATGGCTTTTTCGAGGCTGCGCCGCATGCGGTTGAACGCGCCGCCGAGCACGGACACTTCGTCTTTGCCGCCGTCAGCGAATTCCGGTACATCAAAGTCACCGGTGCTCACCTTGTCGGCGGCCTGGGACATGCGGCGGATAGGCCGCACGATGAGCCAGCTCAGCATCAGGTTAAGTACGACAAAAACTACGGCGAAGACAGTTGCCAGCGAGGCCATGAAGGTCTTGAAGGTGCGGTCTGCGTTGCGGATGGGAATGTCCATGGGAACGGTGACAACCTGCGCGCCGATGATTTCGTTGTGTTTCCAGCCGAAGCCGTTAGCCTCGCCATAGACCTTGATCATGCTGGCGGGCGCATTGGCCGGTACGCTGTGGCACTGCAGGCACGCCGCGTTGGTGATCTGGATGGGCTTGGCAATGTACAGCAGGCGGCCCGTGGCGGCGGAACGCTCGGAAATCAGTTCTTTCGATTCGGCATTCTGGCGAAATTGCTGGACGATATCCGCTTCCCAGTCGGTGGCGCGGTCGCGCGGGTTGGTCGGGTTCAGCGTGGCTTCCTTGTAGCCGTAGTCACGGTACTTTTTCTGGATGTGGCCCAGCGTTTCGGTGGCGGCGTAGGCCGGAACGGTCTGGGGCAGGAACACTTCCTCGAGTTGTTTGTCCAGGTGCGGCTTGATCTGCTCGACGGTGTAGGCCCGTACGGAAAGCGCGGTGTCCATCATGAGGCGGGCGTTGCGCAGCACCTCTTCGCGCGCATTGTCCTGCAGCAGCTGGCGCGAGATGTAGCCGGCCGCGGCAAAGCCGGCCAAAAAAACCACGACCAGCACCAAATTGAATTTCAGTCTCAAGCCCATAGCGCCTCCAGGTGCCCTGCAGTCAGCAGAGCGGGATTATTCAGCAGGTCCAACAAATTGTTACTATTTTAGTCCTGCCCGGGGGCCATTGTGCCCCGCTCGTCGCACCCGATACACCGGTAGTAATGCCAATTACGGCCAACAGTGATAATCGCTGCCATGTCTTCTTCTCCCAAAGTGCTTTTTGGCTTCCATGCCGTCGGCGTTCGTATCAAAACAGCGCCCCAATCCGTCCTGGAAGTGTTTTTCGATGTGTCCCGCCGCGATGCGCGCATGCGCCAGTTCACGGACCGGGCCCGGGAGGCGGGTGTGCGGCTGATCGAATCCGACGGTTTGCGCCTGGCAAAGATGTGCGGCAGCCACGGCCACCAGGGTGTTGTGGCCCGGGTCGACGCACTGGCGCAGGTCAAATCGCTCGACGAATTGCTGGAGCAACTCGAAGAAGCCGGTGTTGCCCAGCCGCTGCTGCTGGTGCTCGACGGCGTGACCGACCCGCACAACCTCGGCGCCTGCCTGCGTGTGGCCGATGGCGCCGGCGCCCATGCGGTGATCGCGCCCAAGGACCACGCGGCCGGTATCAATGCGACCGTCGCAAAGGTCGCCAGTGGCGCCGCCGAAACCATGCCCTATTTCATGGTGACCAACCTGGCCCGTACCCTCGGCGAGCTCAAGGAACGCAACATCTGGTGCATAGGCACCAGCGACGATGCGGAAAAAACAATTTACGACGTGGACCTGAAAGGCCCTGTGGCGCTGGTGCTCGGCGCTGAAGGTGAGGGCATGCGCCAGCTCACGCGCAAGACTTGCGATGAGCTGGTCAGCATCCCGATGCATGGCGCGGTGGAAAGCCTGAATGTGTCCGTAGCCAGCGGTGTGTGCCTGTACGAAGCCCTGCGCCAGCGCAGGGCATGACGACGCCGCAGCACTTCGACCTGGTAGTCATAGGCGCCAGTTTTGCCGGGCTGGCCTGCGCGCGCGCCGCGGCCAGGGCGGGCCTGCAGGTCGCCATTGTCGAAAAGAAGACTTCTTCCGGCGACAAGCTGCACACCACCGGCATCATCGTGAAAGATGCCATAGACACCATCCCGTGGTTGCAGCAAGTGCCCGCGGCGCTGGTGCGGCAGGTGGACGGCGTGAGGCTTTATTCGCCCAATCTTCGCCATGTCGATCTGCACGCGCCCGGTTATTACTTCTGGGCAACCGACACGCCGGCCCTKCTGGACTGGATGTGTGCGTCCGTCGTGGCGGACGGTGTCACCTTGCTGGGCGGCACGCTGTTCGAGCAGGCTGCGCGAGACAGCGGCGGCTGGGCCGTGTCGGTCAAGTCGGTTGCATCGCAGGAGCCGATGGTGCTGCAGGCTCGCTATTTGGTCGGCGCCGACGGCCCCCATTCGCGTGTGGCCAAGGCTTTGGGCCTGTCGCTCAATACCCAGTTTCTCTTCGGCATCGAGCATGAATACGGCCAGGCCCGGCTGGATGCCAACCTGCTGCACTGCTTCATAGACCGCCAGCTCGCGCCCGGCTACATCGGCTGGGCTGTTGCGGGTGCCGGCATTCACCAGATCGGGCTGGCCAGGCGGATGTCCCCCTCAGGCGCGTCCGTGCCTGCCAAACAGGCGTGGATGGGCGCTTTCATGGAAAAAATCGCGCCGCATGTGGATGTCGGCAACGCAAGTCCGTTGGCGACGCGCGCCGGCATGATTCCCTGCGGCGGGGTGCTGAAGCGGGTGTCTGATGCACGCGTCATGCTGGTCGGTGACGCCGCCGGCATGGTGTCGCCCGTGACGGCTGGTGGCATCCACACGGCACTGCAGCATGGCGACGCGGTGGGCAGCGCGGTAGCCGCCTTTTTGCAAGGTGGTTCGGCCGATGGCAGCGACCCGGCTGATCCAGCGCAAGGGCTGGTGCGGCACTACCCGAAGTTCCGCGCCAAGCGCACGCTGCGCTGGCTGTTTGACCGCTTTCAGGCCGACTGGATCTTCAATATGGCCCTGGACACCGAACCCATGCGGCAGGCTGCGCGCATGGTGTACTTTCACCGGCGCGGCAAACCAGAGTAGCCGCCCCGAAACGGGTTGCTAGACCAGCCCATACCAGCCCAGCAATGCGCCAGCGCCCAGCAGCCACAGCAGATGGATTTTGCTGCGCCAGACAATCACGGCTGTGGTGGCCGCCAGCAGCCACACCGGCCAGTCTTTCAGCGAACTACCGTTGGCGGTGGCCAATATCCAGCTTGTCGCGATCAGCAAGGCCACCACGATGGGTCCCATGCCCTGCTTGAAAGCCCGCACCGCGCGTAGTTCGCGGTTGCGGTGACCCCACTGCGCGGCCAGGTAGGTGAGGGTGGTGCTGGGAATCAGGATGCCCAGCATCGCCAGGAAAACGCCCAGCAGCCCGGTCAGCATGCCCCCCGCGTTCRGCCCCACATTCCACCCCAGCAAAGCGATGAACAGCACATTCGGCCCGGGGGCTGATTGCGCAATGGCRATGGACGCGTTGAACTGCGCGTCGGTTAGCCAGTGCTGCTTGTCGACCAGGAAACGGTGCATGTCGGGTGCGGTGGTGATGGCGCCGCCGATCGACAGCAGCGACAGCGAGAGGTAATGCAGGAAGAGGTCAAACCATTCCCGAGCGCCGAAGACGAGGTGCAGCGACTCGGTCATGGTGCCAGCCTGCGGTAAGCGAGCACACAGGCCACGCCGCCCAGCCCCAGCAGCACGTAGGCCAGCGGAAAGCGCAGCAGGGCGATGGCCACAAAACAGGCCACACCGAACGCGGCGCACAGCTGCAGGCCCAGCACGTTTTTCTTGAGCGCGCCGAACAGCTTCAGGCCGGTCGCGCCGATCAGCCCTGCTGCCACGGCGCCCATGCCGCGCAGCGCGCCAGCCACGCCGGGATGCCCGGCAAACTGGGCATAGACCACGGCCAGCAGCAACACGAGCACCAGCGGTACCGTCAGCATGCCGGCCAGCGCTGCCAGGGCGCCCTTGAGGCCGAAGTAGCGGCCACCTATCATCAGTGAGATGTTGACTACATTGGGTCCGGGCATGATTTGCGCGACGGCCCAGTCTTCAATGAATTCCTCGCGCGTCATCCAGCGCTTTTTTTCGACCAGCTCGCGTTGCACGACAGCCAGTACACCGCCAAAGCCCTGAAGCGCCAGCAAGGTGAATGAAATGAAAAGGTCGGAGAGGGATCGGGGTTTCGGGTGGTCTTCGGCGGGAGGGGTGCTCATGCACCAATTATCGCCGCTTCATCGATGCACCACAGCCTGCGCACAGGAGACCGAGGACCGCCGTTTGCTATTAATAAGATAGCTGCTTGCGCCCGCCGAATATGCGCTGCAGGCCAAAATGGCATGAATTTCCGGGCCGGCGCCCGACATGCCCTGCATGGCGGCTACAGCCGCAGCTCCCAGGTTTCGCCGACCAGGTTTTTTTTCCCAAAGCCATGGTAGGGCTCGCTCCTGGTCAGCTTGAAACCACGCCTGGCGTAAATGGCGCGCGCTGCGTCCAGGCAGCTGTTGGTCCAGAGCACCATTTTTTTGTAGCCCTTGCTGCGCGCAAATGCGATGCACTCGTCGGCCAGTCGCCCGCCCAGGCCCAGTCCGCGCGCCTGCGGCGTGAGGATCAACATGCGCAGCTGGGCCACGGTGGCTGATTTACGCGCCACAAACACCGCGCCCGCGCGCTCACCGTCGACTTCGGCTATCCAGCACTTCTCCCATTCCGGCTGGTGGTTCTTGAGGTATTTGCCGGCAATATCGGCCACCAGGGCCTCGAACTCGCTGTTCCAGCCGTATTCACGCGCATAAATTTCACCGTGTTGCTGCACCACCCAGCCGATGTCGCCGGGCCCGGGGTCGCGCAACAGCACGGTTCGTGTCGCGGCAGGTTCCGTGCGGCTGGCCAAAAGCCGCTGCACCGTGGTCATGGCCGTCACCACCTTTTGCTGGTGGTCCGGCGCCAGCGCGGCCAGCAGGGCGGCGGCCTCGTCGCGGGAGCGCTGCTGCAGCGGCGCAAATGCAGCGTGGCCGGCCTTGGTCAGCTTCAGCAGGCTTTGCCGCGCGTCCGCCGGCGAAGACGCGCGCGCCAGCCAGCCGTGGCTTTCGAAGCGGCGCAGGATGCGGCTCAGGTAACCCGCGTCCAGTGCCAGGTCGCGCCCCAGCTCCGTGGCTGTGGGCTGGTCGCGGTGGGCCAGCTCATACAACACCCGCACCTCCGTCAGCGAAAACTCGCTGTCCAGATAGGGGTCCAGTACGCCGATGCGCTGGGTGTAGAAGCGGTTAAAGCTTCGCACGGCCTTGACGTGGGCTGTAGAAGCGGGGGGCGCTCCAGTCTGGAGCGGGGCAGGCGTGCTTGAGGCGGTGGTATTGATTGACGAGATCATGGTAGATATCGTCAATCAATTGATTGACAAAGTCAAGTATGTGGCATCTTCTGGCAACACATCTGGTTCGGCAGCCCGGCCTCAGATCACCCGGCGCGGCGCCGCTGTGGCYGCATCGCCGCTGTTGGGCGCGCCGGTCGGCTCAATCAGCAGCAGGTGCGCCTCTTGCGGYGCCCGCGGACGATGRCGCACCCCGCGAGGCACCACGTACAGCTGGCCTGGCTTGAGCGTGACGGTGGGCTGGCCGTCGATGTCGATGTGTAGCTCGCCCTTGAGCACCAGGAAGAAATCGTCGCTCTCGGGGTGCGAATGCCAGCTGAATTCTCCCTGGACCTTGACGACCATTACGTCGTGCCCATTGAACTCGCTCACGGTGCGCGGCTGCCAGTGGCCTTCAAAGGTCGCGAGCTTGGTCTGCAGGTCTACGGCTTCTTTCATGTGAACTCCTCTTTCATGGCGGTTGAGTGCGGTTGAAGAGGGAGTTTCCTTGTCCAGGGCTGCTGCGTCTTGTACGATTGTTTCCTTTACGATTGTTTCATGCACGACGCCCAGGCCCCCACGCCCAAAGACTGGGCCCGCTTTCGTCCCGGCGCACTGGCCGGCGTGACTCAGATGAACGCCCACTTCACTGAGCACACCTTCGAGCGCCACAGCCACGAAACCTATTCCATAGGGGTCACCGCCTCCGGTGTGCAGACCTTTCACTGCGGCGGCACGCTGCACGCCAGTCTGCGCGGCGATGTGATTCTTTTTAATCCCGACGAACCGCACGACGGCCAGCGCGGCACGCAGGAAGGTTTTGGCTACAGCATGCTGTATGTGTCGCAGCAGGTGGTGAACGAATGCCGTGACAAGGAAGCCGGCCTCGACATGGCGGCTTATTTTTGCCAACCTGTGGTGCGCGACGCCGCCATGGGCCGCGCGCTGGCGCGCGCCATAGGCGCAGGCGGGCAGGCGCAAGAGTCGCTGCGTGCCGAAGAGCTTACGCGCAATGTGCTGGTGCACTTGCTGCAGCGCTATGGCGAGCGGCGCTCAGGCGATGAAGTGAAGCCGGCTGGCGTTGCGCGCATGGCCCGCATTCGCGACTACCTGCGCAGCCACTTCGACCAGGACATCACCGTCGATGCCCTCGCAGGCGAGGCCGGCTTGTCGCGTGTTCATCTGACCCGCGCCTTCGCCCGGCAGTTTGGCGTACCGCCGCATATCTACCTCAATGCCGTGCGCATCGAACGCGCCCAGTCAGCCATGCTGGCCGGGCAGGGCCTGGCCGAGGTGGCTGCCGCCTGCGGTTTTGCCGACCAGAGCCATTTCAGCCGGCGCTTCAAGGGCAGTGTGGGTTTGTCGCCCGGGGCGTGGCTGCGGCAGATGAACCCTTCTGCCGTCACCATCGAGTGAATCTACTGCAGGTCGGTAAATAAGGACTCCCCGCGGTCAAGCGGGTCCACAACTACGTTATAGATTTCATTGATGCGCCAGATCGGGGTTTCATAGGCGGCCTGGCCCTGCACCCTTACCAGGAATGCGCTTTTCCTTTCGTGAGCGGCAAGGGTCAGCTCACAGGAGAACTCGATTTGCCCTGTGTCCGTCGAAATGGCGCTCACAAGTTCATGCGCGGCAAGCGAGAGGCGCTCGGCGCTTTCGTGCGGCAAGAGTTGATCAACCTCATAGGTTCGCAGCACGATCTCAGTGATGCGATCGATGAGGTCGTCAACTACGGAGTTCGGATTTGTGACCATCTGTGGGTGCATTTTGGGGATTCCCCCGTGTCTCCCAAAGAACTAAAAAGCTATATCTATATTGCAGATTGTCATGAGTGGAATTTTCGCTTGATTGTTCGGTCAAGCATGGTTCCCGACAGCGAAAGTCGCTTTCGCGATACCACCTTAGACCGACATCCCGCCAGAAACCTCAATCACAGCCCCATTGACATAACTCGCCTCATCGCTCGCGAGGAACGCATAGACATTGGCAATCTCCTCCGGCCTTCCCAGGCGCTTGAGCGGCACATGGGCTTCCATCTCCTTGAGCACCTTGTCGGGGATCGTGCTGAGGATGGGCGTTGAAATAAAACCGGGGGCCACCGCATTCACGCGCACGCCCTTGGGGCCCAGTTCGCGGCTCCAGGTTTTGGTGAAGCCGATCACGCCGAACTTGCTGGCCGCGTAATTCGTCTGGCCGAAGTTGCCGTAGATGCCGACGACTGAACTGGCGTTCAGTATCACGCCGCTGCCTTGCGCTGTCATGGTGTCGGCCACCGCTTGCGCGCAGTGAAAGACGCCGCGCAGGTTCACGTCGATCACCTTGTCAAATTGCTCCAGTGTCATTTTCTGCAGCCTCGCATCCTGCGTGATGCCGGCGTTGTTGACGAGGACATCAATGCGGCCGAACTGGTCCTTGACCTCGCCGACCACTGCATCCACCATGGAGCGCTGGGTCACGTCCATCACATAACCAACGGCCTGCGCGCCCAGGGCCTGGCACTGTTTGACGGCTTCATCCACACCGGCTTGTTTCACGTCGCAGACGATGACGATGGCGCCTTCCTGGGCAAACTTGAGTGCGGTGGCCAGGCCAATGCCCTGGGCGGCGCCGGTGATGATGCTGATCTTGTTTTGGAGTCTTGGCATGAAGTGGATATTGGATATGGATCGATGAGATGAATGGGAGGAAGGGTGAGTTAAACGAAGCAGCTCAGTAAACCGGCTGATGTTGGCGGATCGCATCTTTGACCGCATCCGTCAGCGCAAAGCCGGGCCCGAATTTTTCGGCCAGTTCGTCGCAGTGCGAGACAAAGGCGTCAATCCCCATGCCGTAGATAAACTGCATCGCACCTCCGGTCCAGGCCGGAAAGCCGATACCGAAAATTGAGCCGATGTTGGCGTCATGCACGGTGGTCAGTACGCCTTCGCTGAGGCATCGGGCAGTCTCCACAGCCTGGCGGTAAAGCAGCCGGTCTTTGAGTTCGTTGATGTCCCAGGCGGCGCCGGGTTTTTCAAACAGGGACTTGAGTTCGGGCCACAGGTGTTTTTTCGCACCTGGCTCGGTGGGGTAGTCGTAAAAGCCACCGCCGCTGGCGCGGCCGGGGCGCTTCAACTCTTTCACCATGCGTTCGACCAGCAGCTCGCCGGGCGTGGCGGTGTAGGTCTTGCCTTCTGTGGTGAAGTCGGTGCGTGTCTGGTCCAGCACGTGCACGCTCAGTGACAAGGCGGTTTCGTCCAGCACGGCCAGCGGGCCGACGGGCATGCCGGCCTGGATGCCGGCATTTTCAATCGCGGCGGCGGGAATGCCTTCGCCCAGCATGGCCGCGCCTTCCATCACAAAGGTGCCGAAGGTGCGGCTGGTGTAAAAGCCGCGCGCATCGTTCACC
>NZ_JBFUCA010000114.1:0-10231 GCF_056405475.1 Polaromonas sp. P1_G4 | reverse complement strand
TCCATTGCAACGCCCGCAATGATCGGCGGTAGCGCAGCCCGTTGGCGCGCAGGGATGCCGACACCAGTTCCAGGGGATCGCTCACCACGCACAGAAGCCGCGTGAGCATGGGGTCCTGCTCGGTAGGCACACCGCCGAGGAAGGCGTCGTTCTTTCCATCCCACAGAAGCTGGGCGTTGATGTGGATACCCCAGCCGCACTCCCAGCCGTTCGCTTTCAGGCGTTCGAGCGCCGCAGCCACGTATTCGGCATCGAAGATGTAGGTGTCGGTGCGCACCCAACGGCCCAGCCAGAACTCCGCCAGCGGCCGCGCCGCCGGCGTGGCCCGCGGGATCAGGCCGCGAAGCATCTCGCCGCGCATCTCCATGTAGCGCACACGGGCCGGGATGCCGGCGGAGCGCATCAGCGCGATCAGCAGCGTCACCTTGTCGTCACCGTCGCCCCCGCGCGCCTCGAGTACGTCGCGGGCGGTCGGGTACTGCAGCTTGATCCGCTTGGTATAAGGCAGGCGCTTGACGAAGCGATAGATAGCCAGTGCCTTGTCCCGGTCGGTGCGGCACAGCTGGACAATCGAGCGAGCCTTCAGGCGCAGCTTGGTGTCGTCCAGGTCCAGCAGGGGCGTTGTGCCAAGCCAGTCCTGTGGCCGGTCGCTGGCTCTTTGATGCAGCCGGCGGGGCGAATCGAATTGTGCGGCAAGTGCCACCATGGAACCACCAACGGAGTGAATGGTTTACGCATCGTAACCCCGGAGGCGCAATTGCGGCGAATTTCCGTTCCACGCCCGAGCGCTGAGGGACTGACCCCTTCTTCCTCCGGAGAAGGCAGGCATGAGGGTTCGCTGCGTTGGATGTTGCGCCGCAGCATGTCATCAAACGCCGGTGACCAGCCGGCGGTTCAGGCGCCAGTGCCCAGGGTGCTTCCGGTTTCAGCTAACGCATTGCGCAGCTGGGTCTGTGCGATGGGCAGTTGCAGCGCCACGGCGCGCTCTACCACGGGTGCCAGGCGGCGCAGCTTCTTCTGCGCGTGGTCCTTGGCAATGTCGGCCAGACGGTGTTCCAGAAACGGGTTGAGCAGACGGTCGCGCAATTCCACCAGGTAGGCGTGGGCCTCGGGGCCTGTGCCCTCGGCGTCAAATACCGGCAGCACCTCGTCGGCCCATACCGCCTCCAGCGGGGTGCGCAGCGCCGGGGTGTGCATGGCCTGCACCACGGTCATGTCCGCAGCACTGCCCAGCAGCCGCCAGCGTTCGGCCAATATGGTGTGACCCAGGTTCAGCAGCCAGAGCTTGCGTTGCTCGAATGGAGCCAGTGCATCCRTCACCACCACGGCCGGGTGGTTGCAAGGAAGCACCATGCGCGGCTGGTGTTCGATAGCCCACAGCGCGTAGGGCTCGGCCACTGCACCGGCGGGTTCCAGCGGAGACGACACGATGCGGTCCACCAGTGAATTGACCCACACGCAGTGCTCCCGCACATAGCGAAGGAAGGCGGGCGTAACGCCCCAGCTCTGTGCCAGCGTGGATACCAGGTTGCGCAGGGTGTCACCGTTACGGCTGACCAGTTCGCAGGGATACAGCGTCAGGGGAGCCTCTGGTTGTAGCTGCCAGCGATGGTGCAGAAGCACCACCAGCTTGGCCGGGTAGCTGCTCGGCGCCGTCGTGGGGCTACGCAGCAGCGCCGCGGCGTCGGAGTCGTCCAGTGCATAGCCCATGTCTGCGGTGTTGGAGATGATGACCTGCACGGTGGTGGCCATGGCATCGCACAGTTGTGTCCAATCGCGGCGGGCATGCCAGACGGCCTGTACTGCATTCACTTGCACGGTCTCCTCGATACGCCGGCCATGTTGCATGCCACGCAATTCGACGCGGTAGCCATGTGCCAGTGCCGCAGCGCGTGCACTGCTCTGCGGGCTGTCTGTGCTCTGCACGACGGCGATGCCGCCCAGTGCCAGGCCCTGGGCCAGGGCCTGGGATACAAACAGGTCTGCATGCGCCTGCAGAAAGCGTCCGGTGCCGAACTGCAGGATGGGCGTGCTCACGTGGAGGCTCCGGTCAGCATTCGATCAGCGCCTTCACCACGCCCTGCGTGGGGTCCAGCAGGGTGGCGAATTGGGCGGGTACATCGGCCAGGGCCATGCGATGGGTGTTGAGCGCCGCGGTGGGGATTTTGCCGCCCCGCATCGCCTCAAGCACCGTTTCGAAGTCTTCCATGGTGGCATTACGGCTGCCCAGCAGCGTAGCCTCGCGTTTGTGAAACTCCGGATCGGCGAACGTAATGTTGTCCAGCACTATCGACACCAACACATACTTGCCGCCATGGGCAATGAACTGGAAGCCGCGCTCCATGGCCTTCGCGTTGCCCGTGGCGTCAAAAACGACATCGTAAAAATCTCCGTTGGTCAGTGCGCGCAGCTCGTCCAGGTCCTTGTCACCTATCACAACACCCGCATGCGCCCCCAGGTGTTGTTTGCAGAATTCCACCCGCTCCTTTCGCGTGTCCAGCGCTGTGACCTGGCCACCACGCAGGCCGGCGAATAGCAAGGCAGCCATGCCGATGGGGCCCGTCCCTACCACCAGTACACGCTGGCCGGGCTGCACGTCGGCGCGACGTACGGCGTGGGCACCAATAGCCAGAAATTCCAGCATGGCGGCCTGGTCCAGTGAAACACCCTCTGCCTTGCGCACAAACTGCGCGGGTACGTTGAGATACTCGGTGAAGGCGCCGTCGCGGTGCACGCCCAGTACCTGTATATTGACGCAGCAGTTGGTCTTGCCCTGGCGGCAGGCTACACACCGGCCGCATGACAGGTAAGGCATGACGAAGACGCTGTCGCCGGCCTGAAGGGGGCTGTCCGCTGGAGCTTCCTCTACGGTACCCGCGATTTCGTGGCCCATGACGCGTGGATAGGCCAGGAAGGGTTGTTTGCCGGTGAAGATGTGCAGATCGGTGCCGCACACCCCCACGCGGCGGATGCGCAGCAGCACATCGCCTTCATTGCGGATGGGCATGGCCCCTTCAACCGTGCGCAGCACGCCGGGAGTTTCGCAAATGACTGTCAGCATAGATGTCCTTGGGTGGAAGTGGTTAGTCAATGTGGAATACGGATTCCATGGCGGCCCAGTGCTCGCCTGGGCTGCGGGTTTGAAGGGGGCGTTGGCAGGGGCCGCAGAGGGTCCACCAACGCTGCGTCTCGGCATCAGCGGCGATAGCGGCCATGTCCGCGTCAAAGTCCCGGCCGTGGTATTCCCAGTAGCCGAACAGCAGGTTTTCCGGCTCTCGCAGAAAAATGCTGTAGTTGCGCACCTGCGATTGGTGAATGCGCTGCAGCACAGCGGGCCAGACGGCCGCGTGCAGGCGCTTGTATTCGGCGATGTGCCGGGGGTCGATACCAATGACCCATCCCATTCGTTGCATATCAATTTCCGTCTATATGTTGGCCAAGGTGGTACAGGCGGCGCGCATTGCCGCCAAAGATGGCGGCCAGTGGCCAGTGCGGTTTGCCAGATTCCAGAAATGCGGGTGCGCGTCGATCAGCATGGGGTCTTCCTCAGGCTGGTACTGGCGCATCGGGATGCAGCAGGTCGCGGCTGCGCAGGGCCTGCCACAGCGTGGCGGGAATGGGCGTCTCCAGCCACGCGACGTTCTGTTGCAGCTGGGTTGCGGTGCGGGTGCCGGTGACGCAGCACACAACCGCAGGGTGCGCCAGTGGAAACTGCAGTGCGGCGGCCTGCAAGGGCACGCCGAATTCCTCGCAGGTCAGCGCCAGCGCTTGCACGCGCGCCACCACGGCGGGCGGGGCTTCCGCATAATTGAATTTGGTGTTGCCCGCCAGGACGCCGGAGTTGAACGGCGCGGCCACCACGATGGCGTTGCCGCGGCGCATGCAGTCGCCCAGAAAGGGGGTGATGCAGTCCTGCTCCAGCAGGGTGTAGCGCCCGGCCAGCATGGTGCAGTCCAGGTCGAACTCCTGCATGCTGTCCATCACCACCTGCCATTCGTTCACGCCCAGGCCCACTGCCTTGGTGGCACCGCTTGCGCGCAATTCGTCCAGCGCGCGGAAGCCGCCCCCCGTGGTCAGTTGTTGCCAATAATGCGCATGCTGTTCGCCGTGGGTGTCGCGGCCGATGTCGTGTACGTACAGGATGTCGATATGGGCCAGGCCCAGCCGTTGCTGGCTGTCCTCGAATGAGCGCATTACGCCGCTGTAGCTGTAGTCATACTGCGGGCGAAACGGGTAGGGGTTGGCCCAACCTCCATCGCCAGGACCCACGCTGGCATCGGGGCGCAGCAGGCGGCCCACCTTGGTGCTGACGACATACTCATGGCGGGGGCAGTCGGCCAGCTGGGCGCCCAGGCGGTGCTCGGAGCGGGTGTAGCCGTAGTAGGGTGCCGTGTCGAAATAGCGCACGCCGGCCGCCCAGGCGCAGGCAAAGACTTCCTCCACCTCGCGGGCACTGGTGGCACGGTACAGGCCGCCCATTTGCGAGCAGCCCAGGCCCAGGGCAGTCAGCCGCAGGTCCACGCGGGGAAGGAGTTTCAGATCCGTGGTGTGCATATACCCATCCTCCGGCAGCCGGTGCCGGAGGGATCCTTGGGTTGGAGCGGTTTAGTAGAGAACGTTCTTGGCAGCGGGTGTGTCGATGTTTTTCTTGGTCACCATCAGCACACCGGTATCGCGGAAGGCGGGTACTTTCTTGCCTGCCACGATTTCCGCCACGGTCTTCACACCCAGGTTGCCCATTTCAAAGGCGCTTTGCACGGCAATCGCCTCGATGGTGCCGTCTTTCACAAAGCCTTGCAGGTCGGAGTTGCCGTCAAAGCCGATGGCCACCACCTTGCCGGCTTTGCCCGACTGAACCAGTGCGCGGCCCATGCCGATAGCGGTGGGTTCGTTGGCGCCGAAGATGCCCTTGAGGTCGGGGTTGGCGGCCAGCACGTCGGTGGTCTGGTTCAGTGCGGTACCCATCTGCGAGTTGGAGTAGAAGGGGCCCACGATCTGCAGCTTGGAATGCTTCTTGATGTAGTCGGTGAAACCTCCCACGCGGCCGATTTCGGAGCCCGAGCCCGCGGTGTAGGACATGACGGCAATTTTGCCGGTGGTACCGACTTTCTCGATCAGCGTCTTGGCGGACATTTCTCCGGCAGTCTTGTTGTCGGTGGCCAGGAAGGACTGGTAGTAAGCCTTGCCGGAATCCGATGCGGCGGAGTCAATCAACACCACAGGAATCTTGGCTTCCCAGGCTTTTTTCATGGCGGGGATCAAGGCATCCGGATCCGACGGGGCCAGCACGATGCCGGCGACCTTGCGGTTCACGGCGTTTTCCACCAGGGCCACCTGCCCGGCCAGGTCGGTGTCGGATGCTGCGCCCTGGAAGGTGGCGGTGTAGCCCTTGAGATTTCCCACGGCAGCGTTGGCACCCTTCTTCACGTTTTGCCAGAAGTCCGAGTTGGCGGTCTTCACGATAACGGCAATTTCCTTGTCGGCGGCCATAGCCATCGACGACGCAGCCACCAGGGCGGCTGCGATCAGTGTGTGGACAAATTTTTTCATTTCTTTCCTCATGGGTAGTGGTTGTGGAGGTTGTCTCTCGAAGTCCCGGTAAGCCCTGCCGGTAGGGATCACTTGCGATGGCGCATCTGGTCGATCCATACGGCCAGCAGGATGACGACGCCAATCAGAATTTGTTGGGTGAAAGCGGACACGCCGCTCATGTTCAAACCGTTGCGCAGGATGCCAATCACGAACGCACCAATGACGGTGCCCGACACCGTGCCCACACCACCCGTGAGCGAGGTCCCGCCTATCACCGCGGCGGCAATAGCATCAAGTTCGTACATCAGGCCCTCGCTGGGCTGGGCCGTGACCAGGCGTGACATCAGCACGCAACCGGTCAGCCCGGCCAGCAAACCGGAAAGCACATAGGCAAACAGCGTCACGCCGTTGACGTTCACGCCCGAGAGCCGGGCGGCTTCCAGGTTGGAGCCGATGGCGTACAGATGGCGGCCCAGCGTGGCACGGTTAAGCAGGACGGAGACGGCCAGCGCCAGCACGACCATGAGCACCACGGGATAGGGAATGCCGACGAACACCACATCGGGGAAGCCGTCCGCACCGATATTGACGATGCGGAACAAGGCTCCGTTGCCCAGTTCCGCAAAGCTGTCGCCCAGGCCGCTGATGGCGCGGGCATCGGTCAGCTGCAAGGCCACGCCGCGTGCCACCAGCATCATTCCCAGGGTGGCAATAAAGGGCGGCAGTTTGAGCACCGTCACACACAGGCCGTTGATCAGCCCGCACAGGGCACCGACCAGCAGGCCGGCAAACATGCCCAGCGGCACGGGCGCGCCCGCCTTGACCAGCATTGCGGCCACGACGCCGGACAGTGCCAGGATGGCACCTACCGAGAGGTCGATACCGCCGGTGATGATCACGCAGGTCGCTGCGATGCCGAGGTAGGCAATGGACGTCACCTGGAGCGCCACGGTCATGCCATTGCCCACGCTGAAGAAGGCGTTGCTGGTGAACGAGAAGATGGCGATGAGTCCCAGCAAGCTGGCCAGCGCGGCAAATTTCTGAAACAGGTCTTGTTGTTGTTCGGTCATGGTGTGGTTCGGGAAAGAAGTCTTGGAGGGTTCAGTGGGTCAGCTGGTCGGCTTGCAGGGGCGGCACGCTGCGGCCGGAGGCGTAGTGCATGACCTCCTCCTGATGGGTCTCGCGGGTGGGGAGGATGGTGACCAGGCGGCCTTCATGGAAGACCGCGACACGGTCGGTCATCCCCATGATTTCGGGCAGCTCGGAGCTGATCATCACGACGCCGATGCCCTGCCCTGCGAGCTGGTCCAGCAACTGGTAGATCGCGTACTTGGCGCCCACATCAATGCCGCGTGTGGGCTCGTCAAAGAACAGCACGCGTGATTGACGGAACAGCCATTTGCTGATCACGAGCTTCTGCTGGTTGCCCCCCGAGAGCAGGCGCACGATCTGGCTGCTGCTGGGCGTGCGGATGTCGAGTGCGCCAATGTAGTGGCGTGCGGCATCCTGCTCCTTGGCAAACTGGATCATGCCCGCACGATTGGACACGGCTTCCATGTGGGCCAGTGTGATGTTTTGCGCCACATTCATCTTCAGTGCCAGCCCGTCGTGCTTGCGATCCTCTGACAGGTAGGCCAGCCCCTGGCGTACGGCATCCCGTGGCGAGTGAATGGTGAGACGCTGCCCGGCCAGAAACACCTCGCCGGCGTCGATGGGGTCGGCACCAAAAATGGCGCGAGCCACTTCGGTGCGGCCAGCCCCCATAAGCCCTGCAAAGCCCAGAATTTCGCCACGGCGCAGCTCAAAGTTCACGTCGTGAAACACACCTTGGCGTGTCAGGCCCTGTACGCACAACAACACGTCGGCAGTGGGCACGGATGTTCTCTTGGGGAATACGTCGTCCAGCGAGCGCCCCACCATTTTGGCCACGATCTCTTCCACACTGGTGTCGGCCAGGTGTTCGGTGGACACGTAGCGTCCGTCGCGCAAGACGGTGACCCGGTCCACGATGAGCGCCAGTTCGTCGAGGCGGTGGGAGATGTAGACAATGCCCACCCCCGTACGCTTGAGCTCATGGATGATGGCAAACAGCTTCTCGGTTTCCGACTCCGTGAGGGACGAGGTGGGTTCGTCCATGATGAGCACCTGRGCGTTGAGCGACAGCGCCTTGGCAATTTCCACCATCTGCYGCTGRGCTACCGACAGGGTTTTGACCAGAGCGTCCGGKGCAATGTCCWGCCCTAACCGGTCCAGGCATTGCTTTGCCTGGCGGCGCAGTGCCGCCCGGTCGATCAGCCAGCCTTTGCGTGGCTCGCGGGCCAGGTAAATGTTTTCGGCCACCGTGAGGTGCGGAGCCAGGTTCAGCTCCTGGTGAATGATGGCAATGCCGACAGCCTGGGATTCGGCGGTGGATTGGAACTGGCAGGCTTCGCCGCGATAGTACAGAGCCCCCGCATCGGGCTGGTACTGGCCGCTGATCACCTTCATCAGCGTCGATTTGCCTGCGCCGTTTTCGCCGCACACCGCGTGTACCTCGCCGCTTCGCACCTCAAAGCTCACGCCATCCAGCGCCAGCACCCCCGGGAAGCGTTTGGTAATTCCTTCCAGGCGCAACAGTACCCCGGCCTCGGCGGGGCTGGGCGCGTCGGGACGGACGGGATCGGGCACGGAAGACAGCAATGCGAACTCCTCTTGGTGGGTCAGGGGACCGGGAGGGATGAATCTGCTGCTCTGCAAATTGGTAAGGCCACCTGACACGATGTGGCGTATTTGGCCTTACCGGGAGGTGCGTGTGTATTGGTGCTTACCCGTGATCCGGGATCAAAATCGGGGTGAAAAGACGGGAAAAAGCCTGCGCAATTGCACAGGCCTGACCACCGCACAGGAGCAAAGGTTGACAGCACAGACCTTGGTTCACGACCATTCGCGGCGGTTCTCGACCCAGCGCTGTTCGGAGGCTTGCAGATGCATGCGCATGGCGTTCTGTGCGGCCAGTACATCCCGGTTTTCCAGGGCGCGCAAGATGGCTTCATGCTCCTGCAGCGCAATGGCCCAGCTTTGGCCCGATTCGGAATGCGCGCTCAGGCGCGCGGCAATCGGGCTGTGGCGCTCGTCAAACAGCTCTCCCACCAGCCGCTCCAGCACGGAGTTGCCGGTCATTGCTGCAATCGTTTGGTGAAACTGCCGGTCAAAGGCCAGGGGCGAGCGGTTTTGTGCCATGGCGGACAGCATGTTGTCCAGAATCTGGCGCAGCGCCAACAGCGCCTCGGGCGTGGCCCTGGCGCAGGCCTGCAGCACGATAGTGCCCTCAAGGGCGGCGCGTGCCTGCATCAGTTCGATCGGGCTTTCGCCCATGGCGGCCAGGGACTGCGGCTTGCGCTGGGCCGCGCTGCAGACGTACACGCCAGCGCCCATGCGCACTTCCACGCTGCCCTCAATTTCCAGTGCAATCAGCGCCTCGCGCACCGAGGGGCGTGAGACGCCCAACTGCAGGGCCAGATCGCGCTCCGGCGGCAACCGCGCACCCGCGGTGTAGTTGCCCTTGTCAATGAAGGCGCGAATCTGCTCGGCAATTTGTTGATAGAGCCGACGGTTGTCGACCTGTTTGAGTTGGTCCAGCATGAGTCCTCCGCGTGAAGTGCAGTTTATGCGACGGCGGTTTTTGCTATGGGGTTATGGTTCGAACTGGTAAGGCCAATGCAAAATTTTTCACGCTGACGTTACTAATTTTGGAGCCAATTTTGATTGGCTGGAGTACCACTCACACCTTCCGCCCCCTCATGATCCAGCTCAGCGACCTGACAACCTGAGATAGGCGAGCCGGCGCCACTGAGGCAAGGCGAGAGCCGGGACGATAATCCAGGTCACCCTTTCCGATTACCCCATTGCCACGAAAGCATGACCTCCATGAAGACATTGACCGCCGCGCTCATCGCCCTGGCCTCCATTGCCCTRTCCAGCACCGCCCTTGCCGCCGCCCCGGCCGAGACCCTGCCCAGCGGCGTGAAAATCGTGCACAGCACCGACGGCACTGGCCCGCAGCCCAAAGCGACCGACACCGTCAAGGTGCACTACCGCGGCACGCTGGCCGACGGTAAGGAATTTGACAGCTCTTACAAGCGCGGCGCGCCCGCCACCTTCCCGCTGAACCGCGTGGTGCCGTGCTGGACCGAAGGCGTGCAGAAGATCAAGGTCGGCGGCAAGGCCACACTGACCTGCCCACCCGCCACGGCCTATGGCGACCGCGGCGCCGGCGGCGTGGTGCCGCCCAATGCCACGCTGACCTTCGACATCGAACTGCTCGCGATTGAAAAGTAAAAGCTAAAGAGGCGCTTCGAGCGTCGTGAGGAGGGCTTTGTCAAAGGACTCCGCGCGCTCGAACTGCAGCCAGTGGCCGGCGCATTCGACCAGGGCCAGGCCCCTGAAATCCGCAGCTCGCTCCAGGGCTGCCCGCAGCCCATCAAGCTTGCCGCGGTACAGCGCATCCTCTTCCCCGTAAATCGCCCACACCGGGCAGCGCAGCCGCGCCAATGACTGCGCCAGCGCGCCGGTGCGCGCCAGGCTGCGGCCCTTCATGCGGTCGCGCAGCACGTTGGCGATGTGCAGGCGCAAGGCCAGTTCGTTGATCGCATTCTCGCGGTACAGCATCAGCGCAGCGAGATTGTGGCGATGGATCTCATCGCGCTGGCCCGCATCGGTG
>NZ_JBFUCA010000113.1:0-10264 GCF_056405475.1 Polaromonas sp. P1_G4 | reverse complement strand
GTTTCCGGCCATCCTGTTTTTTTGCTGTATCGGCACCTTCAGCATCAACAACAGCCTGGACGACATCTACATCACAGCCGTGTTCGGTCTGGTGGGCTATTTGTTTTTGCGCCTGGAGATGGAGGCCGCACCACTCCTTCTGGGTTTCATTCTGGGACCCATGCTGGAGGAAAATTTCCGCCGCGCCATGCTTCTCAGCCGGGGTAGTTTTAGCGTCTTCGTCAATCGACCCATCAGCGGAACCTTGCTGGCCATGATCGGAACTCTGGTCGTGTGGCAGGTCGTGGTGTTTGTCCGGAAGCTGATCAAGGCGCCCGACCATCACATCCACTCGGACGGCAATGCACCCGCCGTGCCGCTACCCGCAACCGGTGGTAAGTGAGGTCGACGTGAGGCAAAAGCAGTAGAGCCCGCCGGTTCTCCCCCGACCCTGAAAGCCCCCAAGCCTCTCACGAGCCTGGGGGCTTGTTTCATACGGCCGTTGTGTTGAAATGAGCCCTCCCCCTCAGGAGACCTTTCACCATGAACCGCAGACTCTTCATCCAGGCCGGGGCCGTCGGCTCGCTGGCCCTTGCCGCTCCTTTTTTGATAGCTGCTCGCGCACAACCAGCGGGCGCCACGGGCACAAAACGTCAGGGAATCGTGATCCAGGTCAGCGACAACGACCCGGCCAAGTGGAACCTGGCGCTGAACAACGCCAAAAACCTGCAGGACGACGTGGGCGCCGCCAACGTCGACATTGAAATCGTCGCCTACGGGCCCGGCATCAGCATGCTCAAGCTCGAATCACCGACCGGCTCCCGTATCGCCGACGCCGCCAAAGCCGGCATCAAGGTCACCGCCTGCGAAAACACCATGCGCGGCCAGAAGTTGAGCAAGGACGACATGCTGGCCGGCATCAGCTATGTGCCCGCCGGCGTCACCGAGATCATGAAGAAGCAGCACGAAGGCTGGGCTTACCTGCGGCCTTGATCGACAGCTCAGGTTGGCTGGCTCCGCCCGGCGGCCGCTTCTATAATCGACAGAGTCGCGGGTGTAGTTCAATGGCAGAACGGCAGCTTCCCAAGCTTCATACGAGGGTTCGATTCCCTTCACCCGCTCCAGCTTCCGCACCAAATGGCTTGCCGCGCCTGGTCAGCTTACGCATTGCCACGCCGCTTCATCCATCTCATCAGGCTGCCGACCACGGGCAGCTTTTCATAGAGTTCTTCAGCCGCGTCCCAGTAGTCGCGGTGCAGCGTGATGCGGCCTTCGCCGTCCAGCACCAGGTGCGAGCCGCCCAGTATGCACTGCGCCCTTCCCCGCTGAAAACGTTTGAAGGCAAAGTGGAATTCCCAGGTCAGGAAGCATTGCGTGCCTTGCACGATGCGCCCGGTGATGACGAAGCGCGGGTTGTCCACGCTCGCATACATGTGACGAAAAATGCGCTGAATTTCGGCCAGGCCTTGCACGTCGTTGAACGGGTCCTTGAAGCGCACGTCGGGGGCGTAGATGGCGCCCAGCGTTTCCACGCCCGCGGGGGTGAGGGTCTGGAAGGTGTCTGCAATGCGGTCGACGGCGTAGTTGGCGAAGTTCATGGATTTCTAGGCCTGCCTGAGGCGGCGGGTCGCCGCGAAAAATAGGAAATAGGGCAAAAGCCGCAGGGCTTTCATCCAGAGGGTAAAGCGTTTGGGGAAGTGGATTTCAAATTCTCCGCGTGCCCAGCCCCGCAGTATTTCGCTCGCCGCCTGTTCTGGGCTGATCAAGGCGGGCATTTTGAACTGGTTCTGTTGCGTCAGCGGTGTGTTGACAAAGCCGGGGTTGATCAGCGAGACACCGACACCCTGGGCGTGCAGGTCCAGGTACAGGGTCTCGGCGAGGTTGATGAGCGCGGCCTTGGTGGGACCGTAGGCCAGGCTGTTGGGCAGGCCCCGGTAGCCGGCCACGCTGCCCATGAGGCTGATGTGGCCGCGCTGGCCGGTGCGCGTATCCGGCTGTCGCGCCAGCAGCTGCGGCACCACGGCGTCGAGCATGTAGAGCGCGCCCAGGTAATTGACTTCGTTGTGGCGCAGCAGGTCGGCCAGGTCCATGTGGGCGGCGTCCATGGCGTGGTAGTGGCCCGCGCAGTACACGACGCAGTCCAACGCATCCTGCGCGGCCAGAGTTGAGGCCGCGGCCTTCACTGCGCTCGCGTCGGTGACGTCCAGCGGCAGGGCCAGGGCGCCGGGGTGGGCGTCGGCGAAGGCGTTGAGCGCATCCGCGCCGCGGGCCGACACCACCACCTTCGCGCCCCGGGCGTGCAGCGCCGAAGCGGTGGCCCGTCCTATGCCGGTGGATGCGCCTACCAGCCAGACCGTGCGGCCGCGCCAGTCCGCGATGCGGGAGTTAAGTGCCATGGTGCTTACCGTTTGATGAAGGACAGCGTCACTTCGCCCAGGCCCACACCCCACTTGCGCATGGCGGCCTTGTTGAGCATGACTTTGTCGTTCATGAGGTACACCCAGTCGTCAAACTGCACCTCGATCACCCTGCCGTCCACCGGCAAGGCAAGGGTGTAAGCCCAGTTGAACGCATTGCCGCTTTGCCGGCCCTCGGCGGTGCCGACCACGTCGTCGGCCTGGCCGGTGTAGCGGCCGTCGGCGTGGCGCGTGAGGCGCCAGATACGCCGCTGGGTCGTGCCGTCGGAATAGCTGAAGGCTTCGTCGAGCACGCCGGCGTCGCCCTTCCAGGTGCAGGTCATCACCACACTAAAGCGCTTGACGACCTTGCCGGAGCGGTCGGTGAAGATGCCGTAGGCGTCGAGCGTGCCGTTGAAGTAGTCGCGCAGTTCCAGCACCGGGGTTTCCCTGGCGTAGTCCCGGACTTGCGGCGTGCTGCATGCGCCCAGCAAGGCGACGCACACGATGGCGGCGAGAAGGCGTGAGCGGTGGAAAAAAGTGCGTTGTGTCATGGGGTGTGCGGCTGGGCCGTGGTTGGGAGGATGAAAAAATGGAGCGCGCCGGCCGCCAGGGCTTTGAGCGCGCAGGGCAGGAGGCAGTAGGCGGCGGTGAGCAGGGCGGAAGCGTTGGCATCCCGCACGCCGGGCACATAGCCGAGCCAGCCCAGCAAAGGCAGGGCCAGGCCGGCGGCCAGCGCCAGGTTCAGCTTGGTGGCGAAGTTCCACCAGCCGAAGTAAGCCCCTTCGGCGCGGCCGCGGTCACCGGCCTTGGCGATGACGCCGGCCAGCAGCGCGCCGGGAAGGACCAGGTCACTGCCCAGGGCCGCGCCGGACAGGGAGCACACCAGCAGGAACCAGGGCGCATCGCCCGCGCCCAGCCGGCTCGCGCCCACAAAAACCGCGATGGACAGCAGCATGCCGAAACGCCAGCTGTGCGCCAGCCCCCAGCGCTTGACCCCGCGCAGCCACAGCGGCATGGACAGCGCGCCGCACACAAAGTACACAGCCAGCGCGGCGGACTGCATGGCCTCGCTGGCCAACAAACGGTCTTGCAGGAAAAACAGCACGAGCGTGGCAGGGATGGCGCTGGCGATGCCGTTAAGCAGGTAGACGCCCAGGAGGCGGAGAAAGTCGGGATTGCGCCACGGATGCCGGAGCGCGCCGGCGGTGCTGTCCGCGGCGCTTGCCGCTGCATGGCGGCGCTTGGGCCGGGGCGCCRCGCGCCAGGCCCACCAGCCGCCTGCCAGGCCGACGACCAGCAGGGCCAGCATGACGGGCACGCCCAGCAGCGCGGGCGTGACCGACGCGAGCAGCACGCCCACCAGGCCCAGCCCTTCGCGCCAGGCCACGACGCGGCTGCGATACAGCGCGTCGCCGCCCAGCATGGCGCCCCAGGACTGGTGCGCAATAGACAAAGCGCTGTAGGCCGCGTAGGTCACGACCAGCCAGAACCCCGCCCACCAGAGCAGTGTGGTGGGATCACTCACCAACGGCACAAACAAAAAAGAAAATCCCACGGCGAGAACGGCTCCCGCCAATGCGCCCATCACCAGCACGGCGCGAAGCGATACGACATAGAGTCGATCGCACAAGCGGCCCAACAACGGATCGATGACCGCATCGAGCAGGCGCGCGCCCAGGAGCACGGCGCCCAACGCCGCGAGCGAAACACCCCAATGGCGCGTGTACAGATTGGGCATCAAGACATAAAGCGGCAGGGCGCAAAACGCCAGGGGCAACCCCAGCAGGCCGTAGCGCGCCCCGCCGCTCAGACCCAGAACCCGGGGCTCCGCTTCGATGCGCGCGGCCATGGAGGGATTCATGGTGCGGCACCCACCGGGGCCGGGGATTTCTCCTGCGCCAGCAGCGCGCGGCGCATTTGCGGCTCGGAGGTTTGCGGTGACAGCCAGATGCCGAAGAAGAGTTTGGCAAACAGCGGGTCGCGCACTTCACCGAGCAGGCGGCCGTTGCTCCAGAATACCGCGCCCGTGGCGGGCTGGTGCACCCCGGTGATGCGATCGCCGGCGCCGACATCGGGGAACAGCGCACGCATCTGGTTTTCCCAGGCGGTTTCCTGCGCCGGGGTGATGGCCGCCTGGCGGCGCATCTCCGCAATGGATCGCCGGGCAATGTCGGCCCCTTTGAAGTCACGCAGGTAAGCCAGCTCCAGCGCAAACGGGCTTTTTTCATAGGCTGGCCCGTCGAATCCTGGTGCGACCCAGAGGGTCGCCCGGTAAACTTCAAGGCCCCAGAATTTCAAACCAGCCTGACCCGACAGGCTGGCCGCAGGCAAGGCGGAGCGTAGCTCTTGCGGCAGGGGCAGAGCCTGAACTTGCAAGCAAGACAAGCACCCAATGACCGCCAATATCGCGCAAGCAGATGCGTTTTTCATATCGAAAGCGCTTCAGGTTTGCGCAGGGTGTACTGCATCAGGTTGATATCACCCGTGTCAAAGGCAGCCTCACAGTAGCCCAGGTAAAACTCCCATATGCGCATAAACCGTTCGTCAAAGCCGAGCGCCGCCACCTCGGCCTTGCGGGCGATGAAGGCGTTGCGCCAGCGGCGCAGCGTCTCGGCGTAGTCCGCGCCGAAGGCGAATTCGTCCACCACCTCCAGCCCCACCGCCTGGGCCTGGCGGCGGAATTCCCGCGGGCACGGCAGGCAGCCGCCGGGAAAGATGTACTGCTGGATGAAGTCGGTCGACCCGACATAGCGGTCGAACAGTGCGTCGTTGATGACGATGCTTTGCACGCAGGCGCGCCCGCCGGGTTTGAGCAGGCGGCTCACGGCGGCAAAGTACGTGGGCCAATAGGCCTGGCCCACGGCCTCCACCATCTCGATGGAGCAGATCGCATCAAACGGCGCATCCGGGATGTCGCGGTAATCCTGCAGGCGCAGGTCGGCGCGCCCGCCCGGGCCAGTGCTCACGCCGAGGCGCTGCATGCGCGCCTCGGCATAGGCCAGCTGCTCGGTGCTCAGCGTCACGCCCACCACGGCCGCGCCGCGTTCGACGGCGGCCTGCTCGGCAAGTGCGCCCCAGCCGCAGCCGATTTCCAACACGCGATCGCCAGGCTTCACGCCGGCCATGTCCAGCGCGCGGCGCACCTTGGCGTTCTGCGCCTCGGGCAAGGAGCGCGACAGGTCGCCGTCGAACCAGGCGCCGGAGTAGTTCATTGTCTCGTCCAGCCACAGGCGGTAAAACGCGTTGCCCAGATCATAGTGGGCGTGGATGTTCTTGCGGCTGTTGGCGCGGCTGTTGTGGTGCAGCAGGTGCTTGACGCGGTACAGCAGCCGCCCGAGCCATGTGCCGAAGATCATCGCTTCGACCTCCCGGCGGTTGGCGGAGAACAGCTTGAGCAGCTGGGTCAGGTCGGGCGTGCTCCAGTCCCCGGCGATGTAGCTCTCGGCAAAGCCGATGTCGCCGGACTTGAGCGCGGCACCGAACACCTTCCAGTTGTGCAGCGTGATGCTGGCGCTGGGGTGTCCGGGCATATGCATGTCATGCTGCTGCGGGTGCTCGCCAAAGCGGCGCTGCGAGCCGTCGGGCAGGTGCAGGGTCAGCGCGCCGTGGCGCAGGTTTTGCAGCAGGCGCAGCGCGCTTCGGGCGGCGGCCGGCGCATCATTTGGAAACGCAAGACCTTGGACGGTGCGGGTAACGGCGTTCATGTCGGACTCCTGGAATGGGGCTTATGCATTGCGCGTGCGCCTCTAGCGCGAGACAAAGCTTTGCGGCGGCTCGGGTTTGCGAAAGAAAGGCACTTTTTTCAGCCACAGGCGCAGCGCCTGGACGTGGATGTGCAGCACCACGCCCAGCGTCATCGCGGGATAGCGCCACAGGGCGCCGCGCAGGACGGCGGGCGTGATGGGTTGCAGCCTGCCGCTCACGCTGGTCTGCAACACGGCGGCGCCAGCGACGATGTCGTCGTAAAAATCCACACGGGCCACCGTACGCGCCTGTTCGCCTTGTTCGCTGCGCATAAAGCGAAAGCGGTAGTGACCCTGCACCGGGTTGAAAGGGGAGACGTGAAACACCTTGTCCGCGCGCTGCTCCACGCCATAGCGCGGGGCATCCAGCACATAACAGTGCCGCTCGCCGAAGGTGTTGTTGACTTCCACCACGATGGCGCGCAGGCAGCCCTCCTGGTCGCTTGCCGCGCGGTGGCAATACCAGAAGCTCACCGGCTTGAAGGTGTAGCCCAGCACGCGCGGATAGGTGTGCAGCCAGGCCTCGCCGGTCGCGTCGTGAATGCCTTCGCGCTGCAGCACTTCGTCCAGCCAGGCGATGGCACCGCCCTGCTCCGGCGCGCGCCCGTCGCCGTGGTCAGTCTCGAAGAAGCTCAGCGCGCCCCCGCGATTGATGCGCCACTGGCCCGGTTGCGGCGCCTGCTTTTGCAGACTGCGCAGCGGCAGCATCAGGAAGTACGTGGGGTAAACAAACGCGTGGCACCGCGGGCGCAGGCGGGTGTGGCGCACTTGGCCGAAACCGATGAGCGGCACGGGCTGGCTCATGCGTCCGCCAACAGCTGCGCGGCGGCAGCCAGCCCGGCCTTGAGGCCGTCTTCATGAAAGCCGTAGCCCATCCACGCGCCCGCAAAGTAGCGATGGTTTTTGCCCTGCAGCGCCGGCATGCGGGTCTGCGCCRCCACGGCGGCCAGGTCGAACACCGGGTGGGCGTAGTCGTACTCACCGATGATTTTTTCCTGTGCGATGGGGCGCACCGGGTTCAGGGATACGACCACCGGCTGCTCCCAGGGCAAGGGCTGCAGGCGATTGATCAGGTAGTGCAGGCACACCCGCGCGCCCTCCTGCCCGGCTCCGCCCGCGCGCTCGTAGTTCCAGGCCGCCCATGCGGCCCTGCGCGTCGGCAGAACCGAGACATCCGTATGCAGCACGGCCTTGTTGGACTGGTAGTGAATGGCTCCCAGGGTTTCACGCTCCTGCGCCGTCGGCGCGGCCAGCATGCGCAGGGCCTGGTCGGAATGGGTGGCGATGATGACCCTGTCAGACAGCTCGGCGCCCGCGTCGGTGTGGATGCGCACGCTGGCTTTGCCGTCCGGCGTGTTGCCAACGTGTTCGATACGGCGCACCGGGGTGTTCAGCCGCTTGTTCGCAATGCCATCGATGATTTTTTCGACATAGTGCCTGGCACCGCCCTGCACGGTCCACCACTGGGGGCGGTTGGTGATTTGCAGCAAGCCGTGGTTGTGGCAAAAGCGCACCATGGTCGACACCGGGAACTGCAGCATCTGCGCGGTGGGGCAGCTCCAGATGCAGGCCATCATGGGCAGGAAGTACCAGTCGCAAAACGCGGCACCGAAGCCGTGCTCGTCCAGGAACTTTCCGAGGGGTTGGCCCAGTTGCGCATCGGTTCCGCTTTGGGCCATGCGGCTGGTCAGGGCGTTAAAGCGCAGCAGGTCGCGCAGCATGCCCCAAAAGCGCGGGTTGGCCAGATTGCCGCGTTGCGCAAACACGGCGTTCAGGCTGGAGCCGCTCCATTCCATGGTGCGGCCGTTGCCGAAATCGTCGGTCTGCACCGAAAACGACATCTCTGACTTGACGCTTGCCACGTCCAGCTCCGCCAGGAGCTTGATCAGTTGCGGGTAAGTGCGCTCGTTAAGGACCAGAAATCCTGTATCCACCCCGTGGGTGACCTCACCGCGCGGTGTTGGAAGCGTCACGTCGACGGTGTGGGTATGCCCGCCAAACCAGGCGCCCGCCTCCAGCAGCGTGATGTCCGCCTTGCCCCTGAGGGCATGGGCGGCCGCCAAGCCTGAAATACCCGAACCCACGATGGCCACTTTGATCGACACACGCACTCCTTGAATTGCCTGGATCAATTCTATACCAATCAGTATTTATTAAAACTACTTAGTATTAATATTTCCTTTGAATTCTTTTTTCAAACTAAATTGGCTAAAATCAGGCCATATGACCCTTAGCACCCTCCCTCCCAAGGTTTCCTTCAAGGCGCAAATGCTGCTGGCGCGTGAAGACGCCATCATCCAGTCGGTGAACCGTCTGCTGGCGGAAAAAGGCTTTGAAGCCATGACAGTGGACGAAGTGGCTGCCGCGGTGGGCATTGCCAAAGCCAGCCTTTACAAGCACTTTCCCAGCAAAGAAGACCTGGCGGCGGCGGCCATGGTGTCGGTCATGCGCCGGGCGCAGGCCTTTCTGGACACATTGCCCACCGAGCTGTCCGCCGTGGACAAGCTGCGCAAAGTGGTGGCGTGGACCATGGGCCTGAAGCTGGCGGGTGAAATGCCCTCGCTGCCCAGCCAGAACTCCAGCCTGCGCACCGCGCTGATGGCCAACAAGGACTACATGGACGGGCTCATGGACGTGAGTGACCGGCTGGGCGCCTGGATTGAGGCGGCACAGGCACAAGGYGCCATCAACCCCAAGCTCCCGCCCATTGCGGTGCTGTATACCCTGTACGCCCGCGCCTGCGATCCCGTGCTGGAGTTTTTGAAAATGGGGGAACTGCACACCGACGATGAAATCGTCGCCCTGGTGCTGAGCACGTGCTTTGAAGGCCTTGAAGCCCGCTGATCGCCGGCGCACATGGGGCCTGCCTCAGGGACCGGCATAACTGCCTCGGAGCCTTCCAGGATATCTGTGCCTTGAGTTCCTTCGTAACCGCGTACCCCAATCATCGGGGCTGTGCCGGCTGGGTGCCTTTTTGGCACCGCGGTATTGAGTTTCCGGGTCAGGGTCGGTGCGTCAACGCATCACGATGATCACGATGCCGAGCAAGGTCAAGCCACTGCCTGCCAGCGTGGTGGCCTTGATGGCGTCCTGGTCCTTGAACAGCAGATGGCTGAGCGGAAAAACCAGGACCGGCGTACACAACGTCACCAGCGTGGCAACGGACAGCGGTATGTAGCGCATGGCGCCGATCACGCACATTTGCGCTGAAATGGTGGTCACACCGATCAGGGCGTACAGCGCCATACCGCTGCGGCTGGCTGAGCGCAGGCGGGTAGCCATCGCGCGCTTGCCAGCGCTGAAAACCAGAAGCAGGGCCAGGCCGCTGGCGGCGCCTATCAATGCGCCCACAACGGGCTCGTTCCAGCTGCGCACAGCTGACCCCCGGAGCACATTGCCGATCGCATACGCCAGCGAGCTGCCCATGCCCAGCAAAAAGGCCGATTGCAGCGCCCGCTGAAGCGCGGTGGATTGCACAGGCGCAGGTGCGGGGCCTCTGTCGGGCGCCAGTGCTGGCGTGGAACCGCGGCGCGAAAAAAAACCGGGCTTGTAGCTGACCAGCATCAGGCCGCCTATCGTCATGACCATGCCCAGCGCCACCAGCATGCTCAGACGCTCTCCCAGCAGCAGCCARGCCATCAGTGCGGTGAACAGCGGGCTGCTGATCTGGAAAACGCTGGCTTTGGCCGGTCCGAAACGCACCACGGACTCGTAAAAAAACCAGCGCCCCAGGTAGGTGGCAAACGCGCCGGCAGCGGCAAAAAGCCAGAACGCCTGCGCATTCCAATGCAAGCCATCCGTGCGCAGGCCCATCTGCACCAGCGTGGCCAACGCGGAAAACACCACGTTGGAGGAAGCTGCGATGAGAAAACCCAGGCCAAGCTCCAGGCGGCTGGACGCCACCTTGGTGACCAGAATGGAGACCGTGAAAAGCAGCAGCGCAACGCTGGCCAGCAGGTAACCGAAAAAGGTATCAGACATCCAGATCAAGCATCAAATCGGCATTCAGCCCTTATAAGACGGGCGCAACCAGCTATCAAAAAAGGAGCGTTCATCACGACGTCAGATCTTGAAAGCTTCCAGTGACTCGGGGGCAAAGAGCTCCTGCGGCGTGAGCAACCGCTTTGAAAGGCCCTGCTCAAA
>NZ_JBFUCA010000112.1:0-10295 GCF_056405475.1 Polaromonas sp. P1_G4 | reverse complement strand
CTTCGGATCTTTTGGTGGATTTTCGATGTTTTAATATGTAACTTACTGTTTCAATCACTCCGATTGAAGACTGAAATTCAACTAAATACGGACGTTTATGCGATTTTTCTCACGAAATTTTTGTTTTTATTCACATCTATTGCGTTCGTGTGAAGTAATCGAGGCTCTAAAAGTTGATAAGTAACATAAAGTTACGTCTCAAATACATATCGATGCGCATATGTTGCCGGCCCTACATGGATCTGCCTCCGAGCCAGCCATTTGCCGAGAGTCACGAAAGGACGTTACCCATGAAATCTGCCCTGAAACTTTGTATTTTTGCCGCCGGACTGGTGTTTGGCCAAGCTGTGCTGGCCCAAGCCTCGCCGGTGTCTTCCCAGCTCCTGGCGCAGCGCGTGGAGATGGTGGGCGGCAAGCCCGTGCTCAAGCCCGCCGGCGACGGCAAACCCGGGGATGTCCTGCAGTACAGCGCTACTTACCGCAATACCAGCACCGCTGCAGCCGGCAAGCTTCTGGCAACCATACCGGTGCCTCCCGGCACCACCTTTATCGCGGCAAGTGCCGAACCTGCACAGGCTCTGGCCTCAACGGACGGAAGCATCTTTGCACCCATGCCGCTGACGCGCATGGTCAAGCAGGCCGACGGCAGCGTGCGCAAAGAGCCCGTTCCCCTGTCTGACTATCGCGCCTTGCGCTGGGAAACCGGCACCTTGGCCGCAGGCGCCAGCACCGTGGTCAGTCTGCGTGTGCGCATCGATTCACCTGCAGTCGCACTGGCTGCCAAACCGTGATGACGGCCAGCTTCCCTTGCAGCTGCGCCTCCCGCCATGCGGGCGGCGCATTTCGCCTTTCCGTTCCCCGTTAATTGTTTGTTGATTCACCGTTGTTAAGTAGCCAGGAGAAAAAGCCATGTATGCCAATCCTTCGAGTCCGCAGCCTTTAGGGTTGCAGCACTTTTTCACCCACTGGATTGTGGGATTGTTTGTCGCGCTTATGCTGGCTCTGGCCGGCCTGGCGGCCCATGCCGCGCCACCGCCGGCGGGCACGTCCATCAGCAACCAGGCCTCGGCCACGTACTCGGATGCATCCGGCATTACGCGCACGGTCACGTCGAACGTGGTGCAGACCACGGTGCAGCAGATTGCAAGCTTGACCCTGGCGGCCAACGGCGCGCAGAACGCGACCCCCGGCAGCGTGGTGTACTACCCGCACACCCTGACCAACACGGGTAACGGCACGGACACGTTCAACCTGACCACCAGCAATACCGGTGGCTTCTCGATGGCCAGCGTCCAGATTTTTGCCGACAACGGCAGCGGTACACCAACGGGCCCGGCGATCACTTCGACGGGCGCGCTGGCCGCAGGCGGCCTCTTCAAGTACATCGTGGTCGCCACCTTGCCGGGCACGGCTACGGCGGCACAGACCAACACCATCACGGTGACCGGCACCAGCGTATTTGACCCGACGAAAACCCAGTCGAACACCGACGTGACCACGGCCACGACCAACGCGGTCGTCACGCTGACCAAGTCGGCAAGCGTGTCCAGCGGCTCGGCCGGGACGGCCATCACCTACACCCTGACCTACACGAACACCGGTAACAGCACGGCCACCGCCGTGGCGATCACCGACGTTCTGCCGGCGGGCCTGACCTATACCGCGGGTTCTGCACGCTGGAGCGTGACGGGCGCCACGGCGCTGAGCGACGCTGGTGCCTCCAGTGGTTCTGCACCCAACACCCTGACTTCGGGCTACACCCTGGGAACCAAGACCCTGCTGGTCACGCTCAACCAGGTGACGGCTGGCCAATCTGGCACCATCAGCTTCGGCGTGACCGTAGCCGGGGGAACTGCACCCGGCGTACTCAACAACACCGCCACGACGTCTTACAACAACGGCGCTACCACGGTAACGGGCGGCTCTAACACGGTGCCGTTCACGGTGCTGCAGACCGCCGCCGTGACGCTGACCGGCACCACGGTGCCTGGCCCGGCCGCGCCTGGCTCGACGGTGAGCTTCACCAACACGGTGACCAATACCGGCAATGGCTCCGACACCTTCAACATCACGCTGAGCACGGGCAACTTTCCCGCTGGTACGACCTTCCAGCTGTACAAGAGCGACGGCGTCACGCCGTTGGTCGATACGAATAGCGACGGCACGGTTGACACCGGCCCGCTGGCCGCAGGCGCTACCTACAACGTGATCCTCAAGGCCACGCTGCCTCCGAACGCGACCAACGCCGGCGCGCCTTTCATCATTGTCAAGACGGCCACCTCGGTGTTTGACCCGACCAAGACGGCTACCACCAACGACCAGCTGACCGCCGTGACTGCCGCAGCGGTTGATGCCACCAACAACCTGCCGACCGCGGTGGGTGTTCCCGGCGTGGGCGTGTTCGCCAACGGCGAAGGTGCCGCGCAGGTCACCAACACGCTGAACCCGGGCGCCTCGACGGTCTTCACGATCGTGGCCAACAACACCGGCCCTTCGCCGGACAGCTACAACCTGGGCGCCAGCACGGTGAATACCTTTGCCAGCGTGACGCTGCCGGCCGGCTGGACGGTCAGCTTCCGCGCCGACGGCGGCGCAGGAAACTGCTCGACCACGGGTGCGACCATCACCAACACGGGTTCCGTGGCCGCCGCCGGCAACGTTGTCGTCTGCGCGGTGGTGGGTGTGCCTGCCGGCTTTGCAGCGGGCACCACGCAGCTGTACTTCCGTACGCTGTCGCCCACGTCGAACGCTTCGGACACGCTGCATGACGCGGTGGTCGTGAACGCCGTGCGCTCGGTGACCCTCACGCCCAACGGCGCCGGCCAGACCTATCCAGGCGGCTCCTACGTCTACAGCCACACCTTGACCAATACCGGCAACGTGCTGGAAGGCAACGGCACGGTCAGTACGCTGACCCTGGCCGGCGCCGACAACCAGGCCGGCTGGACTTCCGCGCTGTACTACGATGCCAACGCCAACGGCGTACTCGACGCGACCGACCCTCAGATCAGCAGCACGCTGCATGCCGCGGGCGTCCTGCCTGCGGGTCTGGCTCCCGGTGCATCGATCACGGTGTTCAACAAGGTGATCGCTCCTAGCGGCGCAACCCCCGGTGCAGTGGACGCCACGACCATCACGGTCACGACCACCAATGGCAGCTACGCGACGACGGTTCCTGCCGTGGCTACTGCGGTTGACAGTACGACCGTGATCGCCGGCAACCTGACGCTGACCAAGGCGCAATCCCTGGACACGGCTTGCGCTGGCGCCAACGGTGGCACGGTCTACGCGGCAGCTACCCTGAGCGCCCGTCCCAACCAGTGCGTGCTGTACCAGATCACCGTAACCAATGTCGGATCCGCGAATGCGACCTCCGTTGTGGTGTCCGACGCGACGCCTAGTTACACCACCCTGAGCAGCGCTGCGGCAAGCACGGTAGGTACCGTGACCGGCCCCTCCGCAGGCGCAGCGGGCACCGTCACCGCGACGATCGGCACCCTGACCCCTGGTCAGTCGGCTGTCGTGACTTTCGGTGTACGCATCAACCCCTAACCCGGGACTGACCTCAAGCGCGGGAAGCGAAAGCTTCCCCGCTTTTCAAAGGGCACGGCCGCGTGCCCTTTGGAAAGCGACGCCCTGTCGAAAACCGAACAACAAGCCCATCAACCATGCTTCCTCGCCCGCTGCGCAAGCTGCTGATCTCCTGCATGTTGCTGCTCTTCTGGGCAGCAGCACAGGCAGCGCCGACCCCGGCAGGGACGGTGATCAGCAACACGGCGACAGCAACTTTTGTGGACGCGGCGACGGGCCTGACGGTTCACCTCAACTCCAACACCGTGAACACCACGGTGGCGACGCTTGAAGCGCTCACGCTGGCATCCAGCCAGAACCTGCTGATCGGCGTAGGTTCGTCATTCACGATCAACCATAACCTTGCCAACAGCGGCAACAGCACCACGAACTACCTGATCACGGCCAGTGTGTCCGGCGGCAGCGCCTTCACACCGCTCAATCTCCAGGTGGTGCTGGACGTCAATGGCAACGGTTTAGTGGATGCGGGTGAACCCGTGGTTCCTGCCGGAAGTCCTGTGATGGTTGCCGTTGGCGCCAATGCCGGATTGCTGATCACGGGCCAGATCCCGCCGGGCGCGACGCCCGGCCAGACGGCCCAGATTACCCTGAGTGCGTTGAGCCAGGTCCAGGGGGCCAGCGCGACCAACACCGATACGATCAATCTCACCAATGGTGCGGCAATCCAGGTCAGCTACTCAGCCTCGTCGGCCACCGCTATTCAGGGTGGTGCTCTCAGCTTTACCGCAAGGGCCATCAACAACGGAAACATGGCGGCCAGCCCGGCGAATGTGCTTGTCAATGGCGCACCAGTGACGCTTTTTATCCTGCGCGCCCCGGTGCCGGTCAACACGGCCTTTGTCTCGGCCCTGCCGTCTACCAGTCCCGGTGCCCAGACGCTGTACCACCTGCTGGGCGGAGCGACCAACAGCTATGTCACGGCAATACCCGGTGGTGCCACGGTGGACGCCGTTGCCTGGGGCATTGCCGCGTTGCCTCAGGGCGGATTGTTCCAGGGAACATTTAATGTCAGCGTGAACACAAACGCGTCGGGCAATGTGTCGGGCACGGCCTATGCGGACTGGACTGACGCCGCTGCACCGTTGACCACCACCAGCAATATGGTGGTGTTGCCGTTGCCGGCATACGCGGCAGACATCCTTTTCTACAGCAACGCCTCTTATGCCAACCGGACCGCCCTCGGTACGCCGGGCCATCCACTGTTTGTGCAGGCCAATGCTGCTGTGTGCAACGCTGACTCCACGACAGTAGGTACGGTGCCCATCACGCTGGTGAGCCGGCTTACGGGAGATTCGGAAACCTTTACGGCTGTGGAAACCGGCCCCAACACTGGCATCTTCCGCATCATGCCGAATGTTCCCACAGCCAATGCGGCGACGCACATCGTGGCTTCCGGCGACGGCATACTGGAAGTGCTGCGAAACGACACGGTGACGGCCACGATTTCCTCCTGCGGCGGCATCACCGTCTCGGCGACGACCACGCTGCTGGTGGATCCTTCCGGCATCGTGTTCAATTCATCCACCAACCAGCCTGTTGCCGGCGCCACGGTAGCGCTGATCGACGTCACCGGTGCCGGCAACGGCGGGGTTCCCGGTGGGCCAGCCGTCGTGTTCCAGATAGATGGGGTAACGCCGGCTCCCAGCGTTGTCGTGACAGCTGCCGACGGGTTTTATGAATTTCCGCTGGTGGCCAACAGCACATACCGGCTGGTAATCACCCAACCGGCGGGCTTCACCTTTCCATCGCTGCTTCCTGCCGGGATACAGCCTGCGGGTCGGCTGATCGATACACCGGGCTCTTACGGGGGCACTTTCGTCGTGGCGGGTGCGCCTGTGCATTTCGACGTACCCCTGGATCCTGGTGCGAATGCGGGTGGCCTGTTTATCCAGAAAACAGCCAACAAGAAGACAGCAGAAATCGGGGACTTTGTTGACTACTCGATCAAGTTCAACAACGTCAGCGCAGGGGCACTCCCCGGTGTTGTGGTCAGCGACAGCCTGCCTGCCGGCTTTGCCTATGTGCGCGGCACGGCACGGCTCAACGGCGTGCCCCTTGCAGACCCTTCAGGTGGTGCGGGTCCCAGCCTCCAGTTTGCGGTGGGTGCCATTGCCTCCGGCTCACAGCCGACGCTGACCTACCGCGTGCGCGTCGGCGTGGGCGGCCAGGGAGGTGACGGCATCAATACGGCGCAGGCTGCCAGCGGCGTGGTGCGGTCCAACCGGTCCAGCGTTCGCGTCCAGGTCGTCGGTGGCGTGTTTTCCAACAAAGCCTACGTGATCGGCAAGGTGTTTGCCGATTGCAGCCGCAATGGTGTGCAGGATGCGGGTGAGCCAGGCATTCCGGGCGTTCGGATTTATCTGGAAGACGGCACCTATGCCGTGACCGACGAGGAAGGCAAATACAGTTTCTACGGCCTGGAGCCACGCACCCATGTCGCCAAGATCGACAGCATCACATTGCCTGCAGGTGCTTCGCTCCAGGTGCTCAACAATCGAAATGCCCTTGATGCGGCCAGCCGTTTTGTGGACCTGACCAATGGCGAGCTCCACAAAGCTGACTTTGCCATCGCCGAGTGCACGGCCGCCATTCAGGAGCAGATCGCTCTGCGCCGCAAAGCGTTAGGCAATTCTTCGGAGATCGCCCAGGCCGCAGGCCTGTTGCTGCAGGCCAACCGCGGCGCAGCGACGGTGGACAGCCGGACGCTTCCCTCCAGCGGCGCGCTCGGTCTGCCCGGAGCACAGAAAAACAATACCCCCGCAGGTTCGGCGGCGCCGCTACCGGGCACTCTCGGCGCCGTGGGCGATCCGGGCGGACCTTATGCGCCTAACGCCCAGGGGTTGCCAAAACCTATTTACGCGCCTTTGGAGGTTGTGTCGGAGGCCGCGCAACCTTCGGCGGTTTCCGGTGCCGAATCGCTACAGGCAGTTGTTCCACTGGAAGAGCTCCTGCCGGAGCTCAATGGTGAAACTGGTTTTGTCGGGCTGGTCAACGAGCAGGTGTTGCCTTCAGCCCAGACCCGCGTCCGGGTGAAAGGCCCGCTAGGCGCCACGTTTGAGGTCACCCTCAATGGGCAACTGGTACCCGCCACACAGGTAGGCAAGAAGAGCAGCCTTGAGAAGAACCGCGTCGTCGCCTGGGAATACATCGGTGTTGACCTCCGGCCCGGCCGCAATACGCTGGGTGTGCGCGCTGTAGACGGTTTTGGCAATGCACGCGGAACGGCGCAAGTCACGATCCTGGTTCCCGGTGCCCTGGCAAAGATCGAAGTTGGCGCGCCTGCGCAGCTGATTGCTGACGGTGCGACTGCCGTTCCTGTCACCATTTCGCTGCGCGATGCGCAAGGCCTGCCGGTGGCCGTGCGAACCCAAGTGACGCTGCAGGCAAGCCTTGGCCAGTGGCAGACTCCCGACCTGGATGCACGCCAGCCCGGCACGCAGGTCTTTGTTGAAGGTGGTGAGGGCCGCTTTTTGTTGTTGCCACCCGCCCAGCCCGGAAAGGCGGAGCTTGGTATTGCCAGCGGCACCGTCAAGTCTGTGGCGGCCATCGAGTTCATGCCCAACCTGCGGCCCATGATTGCGGCCGGTATTGTGGAGGGCACGCTCAACCTGCGCAGCCTCAATCCTTCCGCATTGCAACCCGCGCAAAGCGGCGATGTTTTTGAACGGCAGATCCGGAGCACGTCGCGCAGCTTTGCGGGTGGCAAGGGCGAAGCGGCTGCGCGGACTGCGCTGTTCCTCAAAGGCAAGGTGCTCGGTTCTTCACTGCTGACGCTGGCCTACGATTCCGACAAGCCTTCCGATACGGCGCTGTTCCGCGATATCCAGCCCAACCAGTTTTACCCGGTGTATGGCGATTCGTCGGCGCGTGGCTTTGACGCCCAGTCCACCGGCAAGCTCTACGTGATGCTGCAAAACGGCACCAACTACGCACTGCTGGGCGACTATTCAACCCAGAGCGACAACGCCGCACGTCAGCTCACGCAATACTCGCGCGCCCTGAACGGTGTCAAGGGCCGTTACCAGGAAGGCGCAGTGACCGTGGAAGGTTTTGCAAGCCGCACGGCGACGACGCAACTGGTGCAGGAATTCCGCGCCAATGGCACTTCCGGGCCGTTCCGGCTCAACATCAACGGTGTGGTCAACAGCCAGCAAGTCGACATCCTCACGCGAAGCCGCAGCCAGGCATCAGTCATCATCAATGACACACCGCTGGCGCAGTTCACCGACTACGAAATCGAACCTTTCAGCGGTCAGCTTCTGCTCAAGACTCCGGTTCCGAGCGTGGACACCGACCTGAATCCGATCTTCGTGCGGGTCAGCTATTCGGTGGACTCGGGCGGCCCCAAGCATACGGTCGCCGGCGCCGATGCGCGCCTGGAAGTCCTTCCGGGTATATCGCTCGGCGCGACGGCGGTGCAGGACACCGACCCCGCCAATCGCCAGAACCTCAGCGGACTGAACGTGACGGCGAAGCTGGGCGAAAAAACCGTGGCCACCGGTGAAATCGCCCGCAGCAGTACAGACTTGCAGGGCAACGGCTCAGGCCAGCGCGTGGAAGTCCGTCATGACGACCAGGCGCTGCAGGCGCGCGTCTGGGGTGCGCGCACCAGTGCGGGTTTTTACAACCCCAACAGCGTGCAGTCGGCCGGCCAGTCTGAATACGGCGCAAAAATCGGTTACGCCGTAGATGACAAGAACAGGCTTGTCGCTGAAGCGCTGCGCACTGCCAACAGCGTGACAGGCGCGGCACAAACCGGCGCGGACCTGAAGCTCGAACACAGCCTGCCCGGAAATGTGAAGGTGGAAGTTGGCGTGCGCTACAGCAGCGCCAACACCGCCGCTGCKCTTTCCGGTCCGGCCTTGCCTGGCAGTACCGTTCCGGTGACGCCTTCCGCCACGGCGCTGGCTTCAGGCTCGTCCGAGGAGGTGGGTTACACCACGGCGCGGGTCAAGGTGACGGTGCCGGTTCCGGATGTGCCCCAAGCCGACGTCTACGGCCTGGCCGAATACGCGATCGACGGCAGCGGCGGCCGGGAGGTCGGCGTCGGCGGCAACTATGCCATTAATTCCACAACGCGCCTGTATGCGCGCCACGACTTCATCAATAGCCTGAAAAGCATTTACACGCTCAATGCGTCGACTTCGCAATACACCACCGTTGCCGGCCTCAATACGGAACTGCCGGACAGCACGCAGCTGTTCAATGAATACCGCATGGGCGACAGCATCAACGGCCGCAGCAGCGAGGCTGCGGTCGGACTGCGCAGGCTCTGGCGCCTGGACAATGGCGTCGGCCTGACAGCCAGCTTGCAACGCATTAAGCCGTTGTCGGGTGTGACCATCGACGACTCTAGCGCCGTCACCATCGGAGCCGACTACACGGCCGCGGCCACCTGGAAGGCGTCCGGCCAGGTACAGTGGCAGACATCGGCCACTTCGAGCGGCTGGCTGTTGACGGGCGCGCTGGCCAACAAGCTGGACGACAGCTGGACCCTGCTCAACCGCGCGCTCTACAGCGAGCAGACCAACCTCGGCGCCACGGGCGGCAAGCGTGAACTGATCACGGCGCAGTCCGGTGTGGCCTATCGCCCGGTAAGCACCGACGTGTGGAATGCGCTGGGTCGCATCGAATACAAAAAGGATTCGGACAGCACCCTGGGCCCAGGCGTCAGCCGCGATGAGTCCGGGCTGATTCTTTCCACCCACCTCAATATCCAGCCCAGCCGCAGCTGGGTGACGAGCGCACGCTATGCCGCCAAATGGGGCCGCGACAAGTCCAACGGCATCAGCAGCCGCTCCTTTACCCAGTTGATTGGCGGCCGTTCCACCTGGGACCTTACCGAGCGCTGGGACGTCAGCCTGCAGGCCTACCGCATGTGGGGTAACGGCGCCGCGGAGACCGCGGTGGGCGTGGAAGTCGGCTATCTGGCCTGGAAAAACATGTGGGTGTCACTGGGCTACAACATCAAGGGCTTCCGGGCCGCTGACCTGGCGGGCGAGGCCTACACCCAGCGTGGTGTCTACCTGCGTGTACGCTTCAAGTTTGACGAGAATGTGTTTGAACCGGCTGGCGCGGCCACTGCCTCACCTTCCAACACGGCGGGCCCCAAATCATGATGTTTTTTCAGTGTCCAGGCCTTTCCTCGTATGCGCCCCGCCGATCCTCACCGGCAAGCAAGTGGGCGCGCCTGGTATGGGCCGTGGCCGTCATGCTGCTGGCCGCGACTGGCGCGATGGCACAGACAACTTTCAATTACACGGGCGCCCTGCAGACCTATACCGTGCCGGCGGGCGCGGGCGGCGTGATCATCCAGGCCAACGGCGCGGGTGGTGGCAGCGGCGGCAATGACTTGAGCGGTGACGGCGGCGCTGGCGGCGCGGGTGCGCGAGCCACGGGCACGTATTACATCGCCCCGRGCACCGTGCTCAACGTGGCCGTCGGACAGGGTGGCCGGCCCGGCAACACATCGCAAGGTGCTTTTACCTGCGCCAACGCGGCGGGCGCGGGCGGCCTTGCGGGCGGTGCTCCGGGCTGGGCCGGCGGCTCCGGTGGCCAGGCCGGCTGCAGCGGCTGGTCCGGCGGCGGTGCCGGCGGCGGTGCCGCCAGCGTGGTGGCCACGGCCGCCAATGCCAGGCTGATCATCGCCGGCGGCGGTGGCGGCGGGCAGGGCGGCGCGCTCAACATCGCGGGCCGCCCCGGGC
>NZ_JBFUCA010000111.1:0-10378 GCF_056405475.1 Polaromonas sp. P1_G4 | reverse complement strand
GTGCCTGATTGCGCTGATTTTTGTGGCCATCAACCTGGTCGTCGACCTGCTGTATTTCGCAGTGGACCCCCGGCTTCGCGTCGGCAATGCCGCGGGCCACTGATGGCGCAGGCCGCACCCCTTTATTTCATTTTTTACACCCGCAAGTCCCCATCCCTTTCACAAGGAGTTCCTGATGAAATTCAAGTCCAATCTGCTTTCAGCCGCTGTGCTGTGCGGCCTCACGGCCACAAGTTTTATCGCTTCGGCGCAAACCCTGCGAGTCGCCAACCAGGGCGATTCTTTGTCGATGGATCCGCACTCGCTGAACGAATCGCTTCAGCTCAGCGTGACGGGCAATGCCTATGAAGGCCTGGTCATCCGCAACAAGGACCTGAGCCTGGCGCCTGGCCTGGCGACCTCGTGGAAACAGACATCACCTTCCGTATGGCGCTTCGAACTGCGCAAGGGCGTGCAGTTTCACGACGGCACGCCGTTCACCGCCGATGACGTGGTGTTCAGCTTTAACCGCACCCAGGCCGACGGCTCGGACATGAAGAGCTACACCAACGACTTCAAGGAAGTGCGCAAGATCAACGACCATGTGGTTGAGATCGAAACCAAAACACCCTTTCCCATCTTGCCCGACGTGATCACGCTGGTTTACATCATGAGCAAGAAATGGTGCGAAACCAACCAGGCGACCAAACCGGTGGACCGCCGTAAAGGCATTGAAAACGCCGCGTCCTTCCGTGCCAACGGCACCGGCCCTTACCGGGTACGGGAGCGTCAACCCAATGTGCGCACCACCTTTGTCCGCAACGGCACCTACTGGGGCAAGATTGAAGGCAACGTTCAGGAGGTGGTCTTCACCCCCATCGGCAACGACGCCACGCGCGTGGCAGCCTTGCTGTCCGGTGAAGTCGACGTGATGGAGCCCGTGCCGGTGCAGGATATTGACCGTGTCAACAGCAACGCCGCAACCCGTGTTCTGGCCGGACCAGAGCTGCGCACCATTTTCCTGGGCATGGACCAAAAGCGCGACGAACTCCTGTATTCCAGCGTGAAGGGCAAAAACCCGTTCAAGGACAAGCGCGTGCGCCAGGCCTTCTATCAGGCCATCGACATCGAAAGCATCAAGAAAACCGTGATGCGCGGCGGCTCCAACCCGACAGCGCTGCTGATTGGCCCCGGTATCAACGGCTTCCAGGCCGACCAGAACAAGCGCTTGCCCTACGACCCTGAAGCCGCCAAAAAACTGATGGCAGATGCCGGCTATGCGAGTGGTTTTGAAGTGTCCATGAACTGTCCGAATGACCGTTATGTGAACGACAGCCGGATTTGCCAGGCTGTGGCAGCCAATCTTTCACGCATCAACGTCAAGATCAACCTCCAGGCTGAAACCAAAGGMACCTATTTCCCCAAGATTTTGCGTCGCGACACCAGCTTTTACATGCTGGGCTGGACACCCGGCACTTATGACGCCCACAACGCCATGAATGCCCTGGTCGCCTGTGTCGACGACAAGGGCGCTGGCCAGTTCAATCTGGGCGCATATTGCAATCCGAAGTTTGACGAACTGACCAGGAAGGTCCAATCCGAAACCGACAAGACCAAGCGCAATGCGATGATCAAGGAAGCGTTCGACATCCACGGGGCCGACATCGGCCACATACCGCTGCACCAGCAGTCGCTGGCCTGGGGCATGAACAAGAAGGTGGAACTGGTCCAGATGGCCGACAACTTCATGTTCTTCAAGTGGATAACTGTGAAGAAGTAAACACCCCCCTGTTGCCTTTTCGCTGCGCGTAGCGGCCTCTCCCCTGCAGGGGACAACAGCAGCGGCATGGCAAGCCGGTTCCGCGCTGAAGGTAACCTCCCCCCTGTTGCCTTTTCGCTTCGCGTAACGGCCTCTCCCCTGCAGGGGACAACAGCGGCGGCCCGGCAAAGCCGGCTCCGCGCTGTTGCTGGCACAGGACTCGCTTTACTCGACCCTAGTTAATACGGACTACGCATTCTTTTGATGACAAAAACTCTTGCGCGCTGGTTTGACAGCGATGTGGTCCACAGTTTTCGCACCTCGCCGGTTGCGATGCTTGCGGCGGCCATTGCGCTGGTCTGCGTTTTCTGTTCGGTGTTTGCCGGCTGGGTGGCCCCGCATGACCCGTTCAACCTCAGCACACTGGAGCTCAGCGATGCGCGCCTGCCCCCGGCCTGGAGCGCGCAGGGCAGTTCGAAATACCTGCTGGGCACCGATGACCAGGGGCGGGACATTTTATCGGCGCTGATGTATGGCGCGCGCATTTCACTGATAGTGGGCGTGGCCTCTGTCATCCTCTCCATGCTGGCTGGCGTGTCGCTGGGCTTGCTCGCGGGCTTTCGCGGCGGCTGGATCGACGCGGCCCTGATGCGCGTATGCGATGTGATGTCATCTTTTCCGCCAATCCTGGTCGCGCTGCTGATCGCCGGTGTGGGCCGCGCGGTGTTTCCTGACGCGAGTCAGCTCCTCGCCATGGGCGTGCTGATTCTGTCGATCTCGATGGGGCAGGCGGGCTGGGTGCAATACGCGCGCACGGTACGCGGATCAACCATGGTGGAACGCAGCAAGGAATATGTACAGGCCGCACGCGTCACCGGTGTCTCGCCGTTGCGCATCATGCGGCGCCATGTGCTGCCCAATGTGATGGGGCCTGTACTGGTGCTTGCCACCATCCAGGTGGCGACCGCCATCATCACCGAAGCCACGCTGTCCTTCCTGGGCGTGGGCGCGCCGCCCACCTCACCCTCGCTGGGTACGTTGATCCGTGTCGGCAACGACTACCTGTTCTCGGGCGAGTGGTGGATCACCGTGTTCCCGGGCCTGATGCTGGTGTTGATTGCGCTGAGCGTGAATCTGCTCGGTGACTGGTTGCGTGATGCCCTCAATCCCCGTCTAAGGTAGGCCGAAAAATGAATGCCCCCACGCTTGTCATTACGTGTACTAAGCTGCCCCCCGAGGGAGCGCATTTTTCCTTGGGGCGGCCCGGCGGAAAAACCTTACTCATCGCTCACTTCGTGAGCTGAACCGTCAATGAGTCTTTTACAAATCAAGAACCTGGTGGTCGAGTTTCCCGGCCGGCGTGGCACGCTGCGTGCGCTGGACGACATCTCGTTTGACATCGCCCCTGGCGAAATCCTTGGCGTGGTCGGTGAATCGGGCGCGGGCAAGTCGCTGACCGGGGCGGCCATCATCGGCCTGCTGGAGCCGCCCGGGCGCGTGGCGGGCGGCCAGATCCTGCTCGAGGGCGAGCGCATCGACAACCTGCCCCACGAACGCATGCGTCACATCCGGGGGCGCAAGATAGGCGCGATCTTCCAGGATCCGCTGACCTCGCTGAATCCGCTCTACACCATAGGCCGGCAATTGGTGGAAACCATCCAGGCTCATTTGCCCGTCAGCACGCAGGAAGCCCGGGCGCGCGCCATCGAACTGCTGGATGACACCGGCATTCCCGCAGCCGCCCAGCGCATAGACCACTACCCGCATCAGTTCTCGGGCGGTATGCGCCAGCGCGTGGTAATCGCCCTGGCGCTGGCGGCCGAGCCCAAGCTCATCGTGGCCGACGAACCGACCACCGCGCTTGACGTATCGATCCAGGCACAAATCATCACCCTGCTCAAAAATATCTGCCGGCAGCGCGGCGCCGCCGTCATGCTGATCACCCACGACATGGGCGTGATCGCCGAAACCTGTGACCGTGTGGCCGTGATGTATGCCGGGCGGATCGCCGAGATAGGCCCAGTGCACCAGGTGATCAACCACCCCTCGCATCCCTACACGGCGGGCCTGATGGCCGCGATTCCCGACATTACCGTGGAGCGTGAGCGCCTGTATCAGATCGACGGCGCCATGCCGCGCCTGAACGCCATCCCACAGGGATGCGCCTTCAATCCGCGCTGCCCCAAGGCCTTTGAACGCTGCCGCCAGGACAGGCCGGACCTGATGCCGGCCGGCGCCACGCGGGCGGCGTGCTGGTTGCATGACGCGCATGCGGGGGTGGCCGCATGAGCGACATCCTGAATGCCGAAGTATTGCAAAACGCAGCAAAGGTTGGGGAACCGCTGGTCCAGGCGCACGACCTGGCCAAGACTTTCGATGTGTCGCCGCCCTGGCTCAACCGCGTGCTGGAGCGCAAGCCCCGCCTGCTGCTCAAGGCCGTCGACGGCGTAAGCTTCGACATCGAGAGAGGCAAGACGCTGGCACTGGTCGGCGAATCGGGCTGCGGCAAAAGCACCGTCGCCCGCCTGCTAGTGGGTCTCTATGAGCCGACGCGCGGTGGATTGACCTTTGACGGCCAGGATGCGCATTCCGCTTTCAAGACACCCCAGGGCCGGCAATTGCGCAGGCGCATCCAGATGATTTTTCAGGACCCCTATGCCAGCCTGAACCCGCGCTGGACGGTGGAGGACATCATCGCAGAACCGTTGCACGAGCACGGCATCCTGAGTGACAGCGCAGCACTCAAGGAACGCGTGGACGAACTGCTGAGGTCGGTGGGCCTGTCTGCGCTGGACAAGCCCAAGTATCCACATCAATTCTCGGGTGGGCAGCGCCAGCGCATATCGATCGCGCGCGCACTGGCCACGGAGCCCGAGTTCCTGGTCTGCGACGAACCGACCTCGGCGCTGGACGTGAGCGTGCAGGCGCAGGTGCTCAACATCATGAAGGACCTGCAACGAAAGCGCGGCCTGACTTACCTCTTCATCTCGCACAACCTCGCAGTGGTGCGCCACGTCAGCGACCACGTCGGCGTGATGTACCTGGGCCGCGTCGTGGAACTGGCCGACAAGCACAGCCTGTTCGGCACACCGCGCCATCCCTACACACGCATGCTGCTGGATGCCATCCCCAAGATGCACGACACCGGCCGCGCCCGCACCCCTGTGTCGGGCGAAGTGCCCAATCCGCTGAACCCGCCCACCGGCTGCACCTTCCACCCACGTTGCCCGCATGCCAACGAGCGTTGCCGCAGCGAACGGCCGGAGTTTCTGCAGCTCGAAGGCGTTCGTGTGGCCTGCCATGCGGTTGAAGAGGGCCGAATTTAGGGAACAAATACCAGGAACCCAGGCACGGCCATGCAAAGCGGAACCGGCTTGGTTAATATGTACTCTCAGGGGACACCGCCATGAAAATCATTGAATCCATCCTGGCCGGGGCGGCCGACATCGCTGCCGTGCGCCGCGACATCCACGCCCATCCCGAACTGTGCTTCCAGGAAGTACGCACTGCCGACGTGGTCGCGCAAAAGCTCGAATCCTGGGGCATCCCGATTCACCGCGGCATGGGCACCACCGGCGTGGTGGGTATCGTGCACGGCCGCGACGGCGGCGCTTGTGGCCGGGCCGTGGGGCTGCGCGCCGACACGGACGCGCTGCCCATGCAGGAGTTCAACAAATTCCCCCATGCCAGCACGCGGCAGGGCAAGATGCACGCCTGCGGCCATGATGGCCACACCGCGATGCTGCTGGCCGCGGCACGCCACCTCTCGCAGAACCGAGACTTTGACGGCACGGTCTACCTGATCTTCCAGCCGGCCGAGGAAGGCGGCGGCGGCGCGCGCGAGATGATCAAGGACGGCCTCTTTGAAAAATTCCCCGTCGAAGCGGTCTTTGGCATGCACAACTGGCCGGGCGCGCCTGTCGGCACTTTCGCGGTCAGCGCGGGGCCAGTGATGGCATCAAGCAACGAGTTCAAGATCACCATACGCGGCAAGGGCAGCCACGCCGCGATGCCGCACTTCGGCATCGACCCTGTGCCTATCGCCTGCCAGATGGTGCAGGGCTTCCAGACCATCATCAGCCGCAACAAAAAACCGGTTGATGCGGGCGTCATCTCGGTGACCATGATTCACGCCGGAGAAGCGACCAACGTGGTGCCAGACTTCTGCGAGTTGCAGGGCACAGTGCGCACGTTCAGCATTGAAGTGCTGGACATGATTGAAAAGCGCATGAAGGAAGTGGCCGAACACACCTGTGCCGCGTTTGAAGCACGCTGCGAATTCGAGTTCACGCGCAACTACCCGCCCACGGTCAACAGCGCCGCCGAGGCCGACTTCGCACGCCGGGTGATGAGCGACATCGTGGGGCCGGCCAACGTGCTGCCGCAGGAGCCCACCATGGGCGCCGAAGACTTCGCCTACATGCTGCAAGCCAAACCCGGCGCCTACTGTTTCATTTCCAACGGAGACGGCGCGCACCGCGACATGGGCCACGGCGAAGGGCCCTGCACGCTGCACAACCCGAGCTACGACTTCAACGACGACCTGATCCCCCTGGGTGGCACCTACTGGGTCCAGCTGGCTACGCGCTGGCTGGGCACGGTTCCTGAGGTGCGCCCCTGACAACGCCAACAACACCATGAACACACACGCGGCTTTTTCAGCCAGTTATGCGGCTGCGCGCGCCAAATTCCTCGAGGCGGCTCGCGCCGCCGGCATGGCGCTTCGCGCCTATGAACACCCGCTGAAGGGCCGCGACGGCGAAACCCTCGCGATGGATGTGGCCCTGGACGGCTCACCTGACGCAAACAAGCTCTTTATCGTCAGCAGCGCTTGCCACGGCGTGGAAGGCTACTGTGGCTCGGGTGTGCAGGTGTATGCCGCACAGGACGCCGAATGGCGCGCCAAGGCCCGCGCGGGCGGTGTGGCAGTGCTCTACATTCACGCGATCAATCCCCACGGCTTTTCCCATGCACGGCGCACCACGCACGAAAACGTGGACTTGAACCGCAACTTCCATGACTTCGGCCAGCCCTTGCCTGTCAATGAGGCTTACCGCGAGCTCCACGATTTGCTGCTACCCGCGCGGTGGCCCCCTACAAGCGAAAACCAGGCCGCCATTGCGGCCTACATTGACACCCGTGGTGTGGCACGTTACCAGGCGGCCGTGTCGCAAGGCCAGCACGAATACGCCGATGGCATGTTTTTCGGCGGGACGGAGCCAACGTGGAGCAATCGCACCTTGCGCGAAGTGCTGCAAACATTCGGGCAACGGGCTAAACGCATCGCCTGGATGGACCTGCACACAGGACTGGGCCCCAGCGGGATTGGTGAGCGCATTTTTGCCTGCGACAACGATCCCATAGCCCTGGCACGCGCGCGCGCCTGGTGGGACGGCGGCGGCGCCACCCCCGTCACCTCGTTCTACGACGGCTCCTCCAGCTCGGCGCACCTGACGGGTTTGATGTGGGCGTCGGTTCCCGACGAATGCCCACAGGCCGAATACACCGGCATGGCCATGGAATACGGTACGGTGCCCATTCTGGACGTCATTGCCGCCCTGCGTGCCGATCACTGGCTGCACAAGCATCCTGAGATGCCCGCGGAGCAACAGGCGACGATCAAGCGGCAGATGATGAACGCGTTTTATGTCGACACGGACGAATGGCGCTCGCAAATCTTGGCTCAGGCGCGCCAGGCCATGTTCCAGACCGTGAGCGGACTGAACACCCCCTGAACCAGGGCCGCATAATGACTCGGGTGCAGCCATTGCAGCAGCCCTCTTTTCAACCCGAGCACGAAAGCCGCGCCATGCCGTCCGACGCCGATCTGCAACTCCAGCTCAAGCAGCTGCAACAGCAATATCAGGGGTTAGAGGCCGACTACCGGAATTTGCAGCTTGAAAAGCAAAAGCAGGAGACATCCGCCAACCTGTGGCTGGAACAGCGAACCCGCGAACTTCAGGTCGAAGCGCTGGAGCAAAAAAAAGCCGAAACCCTGCAACGGGTTTTTTACCGCATTGCCGAGCGTGCAGCAGCAGATCTCTCTTTCTACGATTTCCTGCAGTCGGTTCACGGCTTGCTGGGAGAGCTGCTGTATGCCAAAAATTGCTATGTGTGTCTGTACGACGCGCAGAAACACCGAAAGGATTTCCCCTATTACGTGGACGAGCGCGATGGCGATGCGCTGCAACTGAGCAATGTGCCGTACCGCAGGGGTCTGACCGAATTCGTCCTGAGTACCGGTAAGCCGCAAATTATTGACGCCATGCGCCTGAAGGTACTGGAAGCCGCCGGTGATGTGACGGAAGGCAGTGGCGACATGACTTTCAGTTCCTGGCTGGGCGTGCCCATGCACATACGCGGCACCATAGGCGGCGTACTCGCAGTGCAGGGCTATGAACCGGGCGTGGCCTACAGCGACACCGATGCCGACATCCTGTCCTTTGTCGCCAACCACGTCAGCAGTGCGATTGAACGCTATCAGGCGCTGGATGAATTGCGTAAATCGGAAGAGCGCTACCGCACGGTGATTGAAAACGTCGGTGTCGGCGTGGTGGTTGTGCAGGACGGCCGCATGGTATTTGCCAACCCCAGCCTGGAGCRCATCGTGGGCCATCCGCGGGAGTACCTGCTGTCCCAGCCCTACACCGCGACCGTCCACCCCGACGACCTGCCGGTGATGCGCGAGCGCCACGAGCGTCGCCTGCGGGGCGACGAGGTCGACTCGATGTACGGTTTTCGCGTGATCACCCAGGCTGGCGAAGTTCGTTCGCTGGAGCTCTCCGCCGTGCAGATCGAATGGGGCAAGCGCGAGGCGACCCTGATCTTCGTGGTAGATGCGACGGCCCGCTTGCAGGCCGAACTGACGCAGCGCCAGACCCTGCAGCGGCAAACCGAGCTCAATGACATGAAGTCGCGCTTCATCTCGGTGGCGTCGCATGAATTCCGCACGCCGCTGGCCTTTATCCTGTCGTCCGCCGAACTCCTCAAGCACTACGGCGACCGCCTGCCCGAGCCCGAAAAAGCCGACGTCATCGCCACCATAGAAACCGGCGTACAACGCATGACCCAGATGCTGGACCGCGTGCTGCTGCTGGGCAAGGTGGAGGCCCAAATGCTGGCGTTCCAGCCGGCAGAGATCAATCTGCAACTGCTTTGCCAGAACCTGGTGGAAGATGCGCGCATCCAGTATTCAGAGGCGGGCTGCGAGCTGATCCTGGAATTCGGGGCCCGGCCGGAGATCGGGATTTTTGATGAAAAGCTGCTGCGCCATATCTTCGGCAACCTGCTGTCCAACGCCATCAAGTATTCGCCGCAAGGCGGAAAAGTCTCTTTTCGCGTGTTTTCGTTGGAGGGACGTGTGGCCTTTGAGGTGGCGGACCAGGGCATAGGCATTCCGGCCGAAGAGCTTCCCCACCTTTTCGAATGGTTCCACCGGGCCAGCAATGTCGGCGAAATCCAGGGCACGGGCCTGRGGCTGGCCATCGTCAAAAATTCGGTCGACCTGCACGGCGGCCACATCAACGTAACCAGCGTCGTGGGCCAGGGCACGCGCTTTACCGTCACGATTTGAGTCGCGGAACCTGGCCAAACCAGCCAGCGCATCGGGCAGATTGGGGAAACCGGGGTAAGGCTATAAGATGGATACCAGCCCGGCACTGCGACAGAGCCTGCCGGGTAGCTCAGGGAAATCAGCCCCGCCCACGATGAAATGCGGGGACTTCAATGCGAAAGAAAAATGGCGCGCATTCTGGTGATTGAAGATGAATCCCATATCCGGGACAACCTGCTGCGCTTTGTCCGGCTGGAGGGCCACGAAGGCCTGGCAGCGGCAGACGGCCATGCCGGCCTGCAAGTGGCCAGAGAGCAGCAGCCGGACCTGATTTTTTGCGATGTGATGATGCCGCTGATGAACGGCATGGAGGTTCTGGCCGCGCTGCAATCGGAACCTGCCCTCAAGCAGGTGCCCTTTGTGTTCCTGTCGGCCAGCGCGGAGTCAGAGCGGCTGGAGGAAGCCTTGCGCCTGGGTGCCAGCGGCTACGTGACCAAGCCCTTTAATTTCGCGCAGCTGCACGCGGTGCTCAAGCAGCACTTGYCCAAATAAGGCCTCAGCGTTATAGGCCCAGCGCCTTCCAGCCCGTGTGGCCCAGCTTTTCGAGCGTCTGGATGTTCTGCTCAAAGATAGCCTCAGCCTCGGGAAACGCCTCCACGGCCCGTTCCACGCTTTCCTCGCGCAGCAAATGCAGGATGGCAAAGGGTGCGCGGTTCGTGTAGTTGCCAATGTCGCCGGGCTCGGTGCCATCGAACTGGAACTGCGGGTGAAAGCTGGCCAGCTGGATCACACCTTCGAGGCCATGCTCATCCACCACGCCTTCGGCGATTTCCAGGAAATCGTTGAAGTCCAGGAAGTCGTCAAACAGCGTGGGGTGAATCAGCAGCGTGGTGTCGACCTCTTCGGCCGGCGTCGCCGCCAGCAGATCCAGTTCGCGGTCCAGTTCTTCGAGCAGGCCGTCCGCATGGCGGGCCCGGCTCACCACCAGGCGCACCTGGTTCTTGACATAGACCGCCTTGGCGAACGGGCACAGGTTGAGCCCGATCACGGCTTTTTCGAGCCACAAGCGGGTTTTGTCCAGAACCTCC
>NZ_JBFUCA010000110.1:0-10393 GCF_056405475.1 Polaromonas sp. P1_G4 | reverse complement strand
GAGGCACCCGCCGCAGGAGGCTTGCTCGAAAGTTCGTGGGGCGAACTCGTCGCAGCCGCCCGCGCACACAGCCTGGCCGACATCACTCGCGAACACGACGCCCTGTTCGGCGGCGTCGGCAAACCCGAGGTGTACCTCTTTGGTTCGCACTACCTCAGCGGTTTCCTCAATGAGAAGCCGTTGGCGGCCTTGCGCACCGACATCGCCGCGTTAGGCCTGGCACGTGACGAGACCATGCCCGAGACCGAAGACCATGTGGCCTACCTGTGCGAAGTCATGCGCTACCTGATCGCCGGCGACGATGTCGAGGTAGCCAATTTGACACGCCAGCGAGAATTTTTCGCGCGTCATGTCCAGCCCTGGGTGCCGCTGATGTGCGATGCCATCACGGCGCATCCCAAGGCGCGTTTTTATGCCGCGCTCGCGGCCTTTACCCAGACCTTCATCAGCGTTGAGGCGCAGGGCTTCGACATGCTGGCCTGAGGGATGCATGAACTTTTTTTTCTCAAAATGAGACAGCTTTTGAATGGCCAGCCGGCCAGAGCCGCCGAGTCTGACAATAAGATCGCCTATCGTTTTCCCTAGACTTGGACGTTGAGCGGCGCTAACCATTGTGGTGCGCAGCGCTCTGCCTTACAGTACTATGCAAACGGTTACATAGCCAGCAAGCCTTCCCCTGGAGATCACCATGCAGGACAGCCAGCCAAAACCCTCACGCAGGGGATTCTTTTTCGGCGCAGCCGCCACAGGCGCGGCAGCCGCGGCCATCGTCGCGTTGCCCGGCGCACCTGCGCTTCAAGCCGAGCTTCCAGAGCCCAAGCCGGCCCCTGAAAAAGGCGGCGGCTACAGCCTCTCGGAACACGTCAAGCGCTACTACAAGACCACCCGCATCTAGATAGCCCTGGCTTCCAGTTCCGCCCGACCGGCCCCCCCGATTTCACCTTCTACGGAGAGCTTCATGCTGCTCACGAAAAAATCTTCTGATGTCCATCCCGTGCATCGCGCGGGTTCCGCGCGCTTTGTGCAAAGCCTGTCGCGGGGCCTGTCCAATGCGCTGCCCACCATGGACCGCCGCGCCTTCCTGCGCCGCTCCGGCCTGGGTGTCGGCGTCGGCCTGGCCGCTACGCAATTAACCCTGGTCAAAAAGGCCAAGGCCGCCACACCGGGCGCTGGCGACGGCACGGGAAAGATCGAAGTCAAGCGCACCGTCTGCAGCCATTGCTCTGTCGGCTGTGCGGTCGACGCCGTAGTAGAGAACGGCGTCTGGGTCCGCCAGGAGCCGGTGTTTGATTCGCCCATCAACCTTGGGGCCCATTGCGCCAAGGGCGCTGCCCTGCGCGAGCACGGCCACGGCGAATACCGCCTGCGCTATCCGATGAAGCTGGTGAACGGAAAATACGAGCGCATCAGCTGGGACGTCGCCCTGAAGGAAATCACCGACCGCATGCTGGAGCTGCGCAAGGCCAGCGGCCCTGACTCGGTGTATGTGGTGGGGTCGTCCAAACACAACAACGAGCAGGCCTACCTGCTGCGCAAGTGGATGAGCCTGTGGGGCAGCAACAACTGCGACCACCAGGCCCGCATCTGCCACTCCACCACGGTGGCCGGCGTCGCCAACACCTGGGGCTACGGCGCCATGACCAATTCGTACAACGACATGCAAAACAGCAAGGTCGCCCTGTACATCGGCTCCAACGCGGCCGAGGCCCACCCCGTCAGCCTGCTGCACATGCTGCACGCCAAGGAAACCGGCTGCAAGATGATCGTGGTCGATCCGCGCTTTACCCGCACTGCCGCCAAGGCCGACGAATACATCCGCATCCGCTCCGGCTCCGACATCCCCTTCCTGTTCGGCATGCTGTATCACATCTTCAAGAACGGCTGGGAAGACAAGAAGTACATCAACGACCGTGTCTACGGCATGGACAAGGTCAAGGAAGACGTGCTGGCCAAATGGACGCCCGACAAGGTGGAAGAAGCCTGTGGCGTGCCTGAGGCGCGTGTCTACATGGCTGCTGAGATGATGGCCAAGAACCGGCCGTCCACCATCGTCTGGTGCATGGGCCAGACCCAGCACACCATCGGCAACGCCATGGTTCGTGCTTCGTGCATCCTGCAGCTGGCGCTGGGCAATGTCGGTGTTTCCGGCGGCGGTACCAACATCTTCCGCGGTCACGACAACGTGCAGGGCGCCACCGACGTCGGCCCCAACCCCGATTCGCTGCCCGGCTACTACGGCCTGGCCGAGGGCTCCTGGAAGCACTTCGCAAAGATCTGGGGCGTCGAGTTCGACTGGATCAAGGGGCGTTATGCCTCCGCCGCCATGATGGGAAAACCCGGCATCACGGTCTCGCGCTGGATCGACGGCGTGATGGAGAAAAACGAATTCATCGACCAGGACTCCAACCTGCGCGGCGTCTTCTTCTGGGGCCACGCGCCCAACTCACAGACGCGCGGCCTGGAAATGAAACGCGCGATGGACAAGCTGGACCTGCTGGTGGTGGTGGATCCGTATCCATCGGCCACCGCCGCCATGGCGGCCATGCCCGGCAAGGCCGAAGACCTCAACCCCAACCGCGCGGTGTATTTGCTGCCGGCCGCCACGCAGTTTGAAACCAGCGGCTCGGTGACGGCTTCCAACCGTTCCATCCAGTGGCGCGAAAAAGTGATCGAGCCGCTCTGGGAGAGCCGTACCGACCACATGATCATGCACCAGTTCGCCGAAAAGCTCGGCTTTGCCAGAGAGCTTTCCAAGAACTACAAGATGCAAAAGGTCAAGGGCATGGACGAGCCCGTGCCCGAAGACATCCTGCGCGAGATCAACAAGACCTGCTGGACCATCGGCTACACCGGCCAGAGCCCGGAGCGCCTCAAGGCGCACATGCGCAACATGCACCTGTTCGACGTCAAGACCCTCAAGTCCAAAGGCGGCGTTGACAAGGCAACCGGCTACGACACCACGGGCGATTACTTCGGCCTGCCATGGCCCTGCTACGGCACGCCCGAGATGAAACACCCGGGCTCGCCCAACCTGTATGACACCTCCAAACATGTGATGGAAGGCGGCGGTAACTTCCGCGCCAACTTCGGCGTGGAACGCGAAGGCAAAAACCTGCTGGCAGAAGACGGATCCCATTCCAAGGGTGCCGACATCCAGACCGGMTACCCCGAGTTCGACCACCTGCTGGTCAAAAAACTCGGCTGGTGGGACGAGCTGACCGATGCCGAGAAAACCGCCGCCGAAGGCAAGAACTGGAAGACCGACTCATCGGGCGGCATCATCCGCGTTGTCATGAAGAACCATGGCTGCCATCCCTTCGGCAATGCCAAGGCGCGCGCCGTGGTCTGGAACTTCCCCGACGCCATTCCGCAGCACCGCGAGCCGCTTTACGGCAACCGGGCCGACCTCATGGCCAAGTACCCGACGCACGACGACAAGAAAGCCTTCTGGCGCCTGCCCACGCTGTACAAAACCATCCAGCAAAAGAACATCGCCGACAAGGTGCATGAGAAATTCCCGTTGGTCATGACCTCCGGTCGGCTGGTGGAATATGAAGGCGGCGGCGAAGAAACCCGCTCCAACCCCTGGCTGGCCGAACTGCAGCAGGAGATGTTCATCGAGATCAACCCCAAGGTCGCAGCCGAAAAAGGCATACGCAACGGCGAACGCGCCTGGGTCAGCACCCCCACCGGCGCACGCCTCAATGTGCAGGCCCTGGTGACCGAGCGCGTGGGGCCTGACACCGTGTTCATGCCTTTCCACTTCTCGGGCCGCTGGCAAGGCGCCGACATGCTGGCGTACTACCCGAATGGCGCGGCACCGGTTGTGCGCGGCGAGGCAATCAACACGGCAACAACATACGGCTACGACAGCGTCACGATGATGCAAGAAACAAAAACGACGGTCTGCAACGTCGAAAGGGCATAAACATGACCCCCACGCTTTTCACTTCGTGTAATGCGCTGCCCCCCGAGGGGGCCGCTGCGCCTGCGGCCCGGCAAAGCCGGTTCCGCGGCCCCKGCTTGGGCAGAGCCCCGCGCAAGCTTCCGATCAAACGGTTTTCTCTGGAGACGTCATGGCACGCATGAAATTTGTTTGTGATGCGGAGCGCTGCATCGAATGCAACGGCTGCGTCACCGCCTGCAAAAACGAAAATGAAGTCCCGTGGGGTGTGAACCGCCGCCGCGTGGTCACACTCAACGACGGTGTTCCCGGCGAGAAATCCATCTCGGTGGCCTGCATGCACTGTAGCGACGCCCCCTGCATGGCCGTCTGCCCTGTCAACTGCTTTTACCGCACCGACGAAGGCGTGGTCCTGCATGACAAGGACGTCTGCATTGGCTGTGGCTACTGCTCCTACGCCTGCCCGTTCGGCGCACCGCAGTTCCCGGCTGCCGGCACCTTTGGCGTGCGCGGCAAGATGGACAAGTGCACCTTCTGCGCCGGCGGCCCTGAAGTCAACGGCAGCCAGGCCGAGTTTGAAAAGTACGGCCGCAACCGCCTGGCCGAAGGCAAGCTGCCGGCCTGCGCCGAAATGTGCTCAACCAAGGCCCTGCTCGCCGGCGACGGTGATGTGGTCGCCGACATCTTCCGCAACCGTGTGGTGCAACGCGGCAAGGGCGCCGAAGTCTGGGGCTGGGGCACGGCCTACGGATCCAAACAGGCCGGTCAGCCGCCCGCAGGAGCCAAATCATGATGCGCCTTCTTGTCTGGACCCTCTCCTTGTCGGCTTTGTCGGCCTGCGGCGAAAAACCGCAAACCCTGGGCAGCGGTGTGAAAAGCGACGGCGCCGCCTACCAGGGCGTGCAAACCCAGTTTGCGGCGCCAGGCTGGAAGGCCGGCGACAAGACCAGCTGGGAGCAAGGCCTGAAGGCCCGCGCGCAGAACAGCCAGAACGAGTACAACAAGATCGGTAGCTCGAAATAGTGACCGGAGGCCTTATGTATCGTGCGCGAACAGCTATATTTTTCATAGCGGCCAGCCTGGCGGGACTTGCCTGCGCGCAGGCGCCTGCGGCTCCGCCGGCCACCGCCGCGCCTGCTACCGCTCCCGCCGCCACCGGCGGCATCCAGGGCCAGAACATCTTTGAGGTCAAGCCCGAGGCCAGCGCCGACCCCAACTACGCCAAGCAGACCAATGGTGAACGCGCAAAAGTGCAACCGGGCAACAACGCGCCCATGTGGCGCCAGGTGGGCGAGGGCGTCACCGGCTACAGCAGCCTGCCCAAGAGCGAAGCGCCCGAAGCCGGCAACCTGATTCAGCCCTTTGTGCAGTACCCCGGCTCACGCCTGACCAACGCCGGCGAAGCCTGGCGACAGGTGCGCAACAACTGGATCATTCCCTATGGGGGCTCGCTGTTCCTGATCGTGCTGTTGGCCATCGCGATTTTTTACTTCAGCAAGGGTTCGATCAAAATCCACGGCGTCGACACCGGCCGCAAGATCGAACGATTCACGCCGTTTGAGCGTGCCGCGCATTGGTCCAACGCGATCGCGTTCTGCATCCTGGCCATCTCAGGTCTGGTCATGGCGTTTGGCAAATTCTTTCTGCTGCCCGTGATCGGTGGCGCGCTCTTCGGCTGGCTGACCTGGACCCTCAAGACCATGCACAACTTTGCCGGCCCGCTGTTCGCGGTGTCGCTGGTGATCGTGTTCCTGACCTTCCTGCGCGACAACTGGCCGCAAAAGGGCGATCTGCACTGGCTGGCCAAAGGCGGTGGCCTGATCACGGGCGGCGAAGAACCGCCTTCGAACCGTTTCAACGCCGGCGAAAAACTCATCTTCTGGGGCGGCGTGTTCTTCCTGGGCATCGTGGTGGTGTCGTCGGGCTTTGTGCTCGACAAGCTGCTGCCCGGCCTGATCTATGAGCGCTCGACGATGCAGGTCGCACACATGGTGCACGCCGTGGCCACCGTGCTCATGATGTGTTTGTTCCTCGGTCATATCTACCTCGGCACCATCGGCATGCAGGGCGCCTACAAGGCCATGCGTACAGGTTACGTCGATGAGACCTGGGCCCGTGAGCACCACGAATACTGGTATGACGATGTCAAAGCCGGGAACATTCCGGCCCAACGCAGCAAGCCTGTTGACCCGCCCGGCCAGACGGCGCAGGCATAAGCCCCGAAGAGTTGTAGTGAGGAATCCCATGAAAAAAATTCTGATCATGAGCTTGCTGGCCGCCGCATCGGCCGCGTCGCTGGCCAAACTGCCCGCCCTGAGCGACGAAGCCAAGGCCAAGGCCGCAGAAGCGGCCGCCAAGACCGCCTGGACCGGCAAGCTGGAGGCCTACCAGCTGTGCAAATCGCAAGACAAGGTCGCCGCCAGCTATTACAAAACGGCCAAGGCCACCGGCAAAGAGACCAAACCGCCGACGCCGGCACCTGCTTGCGCGGACCCCGGCCCCTTCGCCTACACCCCGCCTGCAGCAAAGCCGATCGAAGCGGCCGGCGCGCATTCACCCGCAGGCAACGCTACCAGCCCGCCCAGTACCAAGCAGCCCGATGCGGTTGGAAACCCCGCCAAGAAGTCTTGAGCCATCCTGCTGAGTCGTTTCGTTTCCCAAAAAGCCGACCCCGCGAGGGGCCGGCTTTTTTGTTGTAGTCTTCCCTCATGCCCGCCTCGACACCCCCTCTTTCACGTCCGCAAAGCCTGCCCCGRCTGACCAACGCCCAGGCGCCCCTGACCTGCGAGGTTGATGCCGTCAATGAATATGGCGAGGCGCACAAGGTCGCCATCCCCGCCGAGCGCGCCCTCACGGTGTATGTCGACAAGCGCGAGCTTGTGACGCTCATGACATTGGGCGCTCACCCCGAGTTGCTGGTGCTCGGCTACCTGCGCAACCAGCGGCTGGTCAAGGATGTGACCGATATCGAGTCCATCACCGTCGACTGGGACGTGGGCGCGGCTGCCGTCAAGACACACCACGGCATTGAAGACATTGAAGAGAAAACCTCGCGCCGTGTGGTCACCACGGGTTGCGGGCAGGGCAGTGTGTTTGGCGGCCTGATGGACGAAGTCGACAGCATCGTGCTGCCCGCTGATGCACGTATTACCCAGGCCCAGTTGTATTCCCTCGTCAACACCATACGACTCAAGGAAACGACGTACAAATCCGCCGGCTCGGTGCATGCGTGTGCATTGTTTGCGATGACGGCGGGCGACCCTGAAATGCTGCTCTTCGTGGAAGACGTGGGCCGCCACAACGCCATAGACACCATCGCTGGCTGGATGTCCATGCAAGACAGCCCATCGGTGAATGAGGCGAACAAAGTTTTCTACACCACAGGCCGCCTCACCAGCGAAATGGTCATCAAGTCCGCGCAGATGGGGGTGCCCATTGTGGTCTCGCGCAGCGGCATCACGCAGATGGGCCATCAGGTCGCGCAGTCAGTCGGCCTGTGCGCGATTGGCCGCGCCACCAACAAGCGTTTTGTCTGTTATGCCAACCCGCAGCGGCTCAAGCTGCAGCCAGAACTGGCTGGCCCCCGCCCTCGCAATGTGGGCGCTGAGCCCTGAATCTGCCGTGGCATGATGCCGCCATGCACGACGCCCACGTCCAACACACCTCGCCTGGCATCCCGGAACCCTTGCTGAGCCCGGTGGACTGCGGCCGTCCTGATACCTCTGGCCGGCTGAGCACACTGCGCTGGATACTGGAGGGAGTTCGTGCTGCGTTTTTCCTATCTGTCCGCGTGGCGGGGAAAACGCCGACGCCATTGCAGGTGATGGGCATTGTGATGCTGGCCGCAACCATGGAAGTTGCGTTGATGCGGCTGGAAATTGCAGGCCCCGCGGTGTTTAACCTGCAGGCCTGGTTGTCGACATGGTGGACGATCGGGTTGGGCGTTGGCCTGGCGTGGTGGGCTTTTCCTGCTTCGGCAGTTGTGCCTGCCCCTGAAGCGGACGAGCCGGTTCCCGGTGACCAACCGCCTCGCGGTGTGGCGGCCTTTTTCGCGCTGTGGCTGGCAGCGGGGCTGCCCAATGTGCTGCTCGCCCAGGGCGTGGTTGCTGCGATTGCGCACGGCTGGATCAAGGCGGCGGTGTTTTCCGCTCCCTGGTTTTACTGGGCGTTGTATGCGGCGGTGACAGCCTGGGCGCTTGGCGTGAGCCTTTTCCTCTTCGTGCGTTTCGCCGGATGGACCTGGCGGACTGCCGTATTTGCGCTGGTCCTGCTGGCAACCACAGGCGTGTCCGCCTGGCAATTCGAGGCGCGTACCTGGGGGGTGGACTACGCGAGCCAGGCCACTGAAGACAGCCGGCCCCGCCTGCAGCTGAGCCAGCAGGTTTTTGAAGAGCAGCAGGCGCTGATGGAAAAGACGATGKCCGCCATCGAGCCGCAGCGCCGCGGTATCACCGACGTCTACGGCCTGGTGTTTGCTCCTTATGCCGCGGAAGATGTGTTCCTGCGGGAAAGCAGCATGGTCAGCCGTGTGCTTGCCGATCGCTTCGATGCCGAAGGCCGCGTGATGCACCTGGTCAACCATGCCAGCACCGTGCAAACCCATCCCTGGGCCACCACGCTGAATTTGCAGCGCGCCATCGACGCACTGGCCCAGCGCATGGATCGCGACAACGACGTGCTGGTGGTCTACATGACTTCGCACGGCGCCAGCGACTTCAAGCTGGCCGCCTCCCACTGGCCGCTGCAGGTACCGCCGCTCAGTCCCGGCGAGCTGCGCGAGGCGCTCGACAACGCCGGTATCCGCCACCGCGTCATCGCGATATCGGCCTGCTATTCCGGCGGCTGGATCGAGGCGCTGGCCAGCGACACCACCCTGGTCATGACGGCGGCCGACGCCACCCATACCTCTTACGGTTGTGGGCGCCTGTCCGAACTCACCTTCTTCGGCCGCGCCATGTTTGACGAGCAGTTGCGCAAGACACATTCTTTTGAGCAGGCTTTTTCCCGTGCCGTTCCGGTGATCAGGCAGCGCGAAATCGACGCCGGCAAGGATGACGGCTTTTCCAACCCGCAGATCAGGGCGGGAACTGGCATCGGGCCCGTGCTGCGCGCGCTGGAGCAGCGGCTGGATGCCTTGCCGGGCGCTCCGGTTTCGGCCCCAGCTCCAGCCCCGGTGGTGGCGGGACCCGGCTTCAAAACGTCTCCATAACCCTCCGCTAAATCCCTGGCAAATCCCGGCCATGATGCCGGGATGCGGACTTTGCGTTATGGTCTGCGCATGAACACCCTTTTCCTCAAGCTCGGCTGGAAAACCCTGTTGCGTGATCTGCGCGCCGGCGAGCTGCGCCTCCTGATCGTCGCGGTGACCCTGGCGGTTGCTGCGCTCACCGCGGTCGGTTTTTTTGCCGATCGCCTCAAGGGCGGCCTGCAACGCGATGCCCGTCAGCTGCTGGGCGGTGACGCCGTGATCCGCAGTGACGGCATCACACCGGAAGCCTTCATAGCCAAGGCGCAGGCGCTGGGCCTGAAGGCGATTTCCACCGTCACCTTTCCCACCATGGGCCGCGCCACCGACGCTGATGGCGGCGCCAGCAAGCTGGTGGCTTTCAAGGGGGTGCCGGAAGGTTATCCGCTGCGCGGCAGCATGAAAATCGCCGACAGCCTGGACGGCCCCGGCGAAGACACGCGGGAGGTGCCGGCTCCTGGCACGGCCTGGGCCGACGCTTCGCTGCTCGACGCGCTGGGCCTCAAGCTCGGCCAAGCCCTGTTGATGGGCGACGCCAGCTTCAAGGTCACCCGCGTCATCGTGCAGGAGCCCGACCGCGGCGCCGGGTTCATCAGCTTTTCTCCCCGCGTGATGATCAATCAGGCCGACGTGGCCGCCACCAACCTGATCCAGCCCGCCAGCCGCACCAACTACCGCTTTGCTGTGGCCGGCGACGACAAGGCCGTCAAGGCCTATGTGAAATGGGCCGCAGACGAGATCAAGAAACCCGGTGCAGAGTCCGGCATCCGCGGCGTGCGGCTGGAGTCGCTCGAATCGGGCAGCCCCGAGATGCGGCAGACGCTGGACCGCGCCGAAAAATTCCTCAACCTGGTGGCCTTGCTGGCGGCCCTGCTGAGCGCGGTGGCCGTGGCCATCGTCGCGCGCGGTTTCGCCACCAAGCACCTGGACGACTGCGCCATGCTGCGCGTGCTGGGCCAGCCCCAGCGCACCATTGCGCTGGCCTACACCTTTGAGTTTGTCGTCGCCGGCATGCTGGCCAGCGCGCTTGGCGTGGCGCTGGGTTTCGCCGTGCATTACGCCTTTGTGCTGCTGCTGGCCGGGCTGGTTGAAACCGCGTTGCCGGCGGCCACCTGGTGGCCCGTCGTGTTCGGCATGGGCATGGGCCTGACGCTGCTGCTGGCCTTTGGTCTGCCGCCGGTGCTGCAGCTGGCGCAGGTGCCGCCGCTGCGCGTCATTCGCCGCGACGTCGGCAACCTTAAACC
>NZ_JBFUCA010000109.1:0-10426 GCF_056405475.1 Polaromonas sp. P1_G4 | reverse complement strand
ACGACAAGCTCAAACCCGAAGAGCGTGAACTGGCGAAGAAGAACTACAACGAGCGCATCCGCACGGCAGGCTTTCCAAACAAACCGGACGGCAGCAAGATGGTCTACCGCACGGCGGTGAAGACTGGCGTTGTCTTTAGCCAGGCCAAGAACAAGGCCCGCGCCAAGGAGTTCGTCAAGTTCCTGATGGAGGAAGAGAACCTGACGCCGTACGTCGAAGGCTCGCTCGGCCGTTGGTTCCCGGTGACCAAGGCCGGTCAGGCACGCCCGTTCTGGCAGGCTGATGCGCATCGCAAGTCGGTGTTCAACCAGTACGCCAACGGAACGGTGGGCTTCGAGTTCGTCAAGAACTACAAGTTCACCGTGCTGAACAACGAGAACGTCTGGGCCAAGGCGGCCAACCGAGTGCTCAATGAGAAGGTGCCGGTTGACAAGGCGGTGGACGAGATGATTGCCCGCATCAAGACGGTCGCATCCAACTAAAAACGAAAGTCCCTCCCCCCGCTGGGGGAGGGTACAAGCCATGAGCACCATCACCCTCGACACACCGGCCACCGCATCGGCCGTCAGAAAAAATGCCATGACTTCGTGGGAGAAGTGGGGAGCGATTCTTGTCATTCCCTACCTTCTCATCTTCCTGATTTTCGTGATCTACCCGGTGGGCTACGGCCTGTGGCTCGCGCGCCATCCGGAGAGTTACGAGCGGCTGTTTGCCGACCCCATTTTCTTCCGCACGGTGATCAACACCGTGATCTTTGTCGTGGTCTCCGTCAACATCAAGATGATGCTGGCACTCGGCCTGTCGGGCTTCTTCCTGAACACGCGCTGGTGGGTCAAGATCCTGTCGATGATCTTCATCCTGCCTTGGGCCGTGCCGTCGATCCCGACCATCCTGTCCATGCGCTTCATGCTCAACCCGGAGTGGGGCGTGGTGAACGCCGCCATCTACCGCTTTACCGGCATGGACGGCCCGAACTGGCTGAACGACCCGACGCTGGCGTTGGGCTTTTCGATGCTGGCGCACATCTGGAAATCGCTGCCGTTCTGGACGCTGATCCTGCTGGCCGGCCGTATGGCGATTCCGGGCGAGCAGTACGAAGCCGCGTCGGTGGACGGCGCTTCAGTGTGGCAGAAGTTCCGCTTCATTACTTGGCCGTCAATGCGCTCGCTGTACCTCACGTCCACCATCCTCTCGATGATCTGGACGCTGGGGGATTTCAACAGCGTCTACCTGCTCACGGGTGGCGGGCCGGCAGACCTGACGCACGTGCTGGCAACGCTGGGCATCCGCTACCTGCGTCTGGACCAGGTTGACCTGTCCCTTGCGTCCATCGTCGTCGCATTGCCGCTGGTCTTGCCTCTGGTGTATTTCATGATGAAGAGATTGTCCAAATGATGTGCCTCCACGCTCCCTATCGCTCCCTGACCCCCGGGGGGGCGCCCGGCCGCCTAGAGATGGCTCGTCGGAGGCCGGTATGACCCGCTCCGCATTGAAGGTCATCTCGACCGAAGCCAAGCTACTGCTCATCGGCATCCCMGTGTTGATCTGGACGCTGCTGCCGATCTACCACATGGTGCTGTTCGCGCTGTCGCCCAAGGACCAGGCGACGACGGGCCAGCTCTGGCCGAAAGCACCCACACTGCGAAACTTCGAGTTCGTGTTCATGCAGAAGCATTTCTACCTGGACCATTTCTGGATCCAGCTGTGGAATTCCTTGCTGATCGCCGTGTCGGTCGGCGTGCTCACGCTGTTCGTGTCGACCTGCGCGGCCTTTGCCATCAGCCGTTTGCGGGTTCCCGGCGGCCGTACGGTGATGAACATGGCACTGTTCACCTACTTCATCCCCGCGGCCTTCTTGGCCGTGCCCATGTACAAGACCATGGGCAACTATGGCCTGCTCAACAACCAGTGGGCGCTCATCCTGGCGATGGTGACGATCGCCTCGCCGTACTGCATCTGGGTGCTCAAGCAGGCGTCGGACAAGCTGCCTTGGGAACTGGATGAAGCCGCGAGGATGGACGGGGCCACGGCCATGCAACTCTTTCGCCTCGTTTACCTGCCATTGATGGTGCCTTCGCTGGTGGCGGTCGGGACGTACGCGTTGCTGCTTGCCTGGAACGAATACCTCTACGCCTTTTTGCTGCTGTCCAAGGACGACAGCGTGACGCTGGCGGTGGCGCTGGGCAATTTCCTCTCGGCCGACGACTCGCCATGGGAACTGCTCATGACCACGGGCCTTATCTACGCGATGCCGCCTGCGGCAATTTATTACGCATTCAAGCGCTATATGGTCGCAGGCCTCACGGCCGGCGCCGTTAAAAGCTGATTCACAGGAAAAATAAACAAAATGGCATCCGTCGCATTCAACAAAATCGAGAAGTCCTTCGGCAAGGTCAAGATCATTCACGGCATCAGTTTCGACATCAGCGATGGCGAATTCGTTGTGCTCGTCGGCCCCTCGGGCTGTGGCAAGTCCACGCTTTTGCGCATGCTGGCCGGGCTCGAAGAGATAACCGGTGGCGAGATCTCCATCGACGGCAAGGTCATCAACGACCTCGACTCCAAGGATCGCGACATCGCGATGGTGTTCCAGAGCTATGCGCTCTACCCGCACATGACCGTGCGCGACAACATGGCCTTCAGCCTGAAACTGCGCAAGGCCGACCAGGCGATCACCGACAAACGCGTGGGTGACGCGGCGCGCATCCTGAACCTCGACCCGTTGCTCGACCGCTTCCCGCGCGAGCTGTCAGGCGGCCAGCGCCAGCGCGTGGCCATGGGCCGAGCCATCGTGCGCGACCCCAAGGTATTTCTCTTTGACGAACCGCTGTCCAACCTSGAYGCCAAGCTGCGTGTTGCCATGCGGGCCGAGATCAAGGCGCTGCACCAGCGCCTGAAGACCACGACCGTCTACGTGACGCACGACCAGATCGAGGCCATGACCATGGCCGACCGCATCGTCGTCATGCACGACGGCATCATCGAGCAGATCGGCACGCCGCTGGAGCTGTTCGACCGGCCGGGCAACCTTTTCGTCGCGCAATTTATCGGCTCGCCGTCGATGAACGTGATGAAGGGCACGCTTCGCGTCGCGGATGGCCGCACCTGGGTGGAAGCAGAGGGGCATTCCTGGCCGGCGCAGGCGCTGGCCAATGCGGTGGACGGGCAAGCGGTGAACTATGGCGTAAGGCCCACCGACCTGAAGGTCTCCACGACCGGCACAGGCATCCCTGCCAAGGTGATCGTGATCGAGCCGACGGGCGCGGAAACCGAGCTGCTGCTGGAAGTGGGCAATAGCAAGATCATTGTCGTCATGCATGGCCGCACCGATGCGCAGCCTGACGACATCATTCATCTGGACGTGGCGCCGGGCAAGGCCCACGTCTTCAACGGCGACAGCGGTCAGCGCCTGTCGTGAGCGCGGCCATGGTCGCCGACTCATTCAAGCTGAACGGCAGGCTGGCGCTCGTCACGGGGTCATCAGCCGGCATTGGCCTGGCGCTTGCGCGCGGGCTCGGCCAAGCTGGCGCGGTCGTGGTGGTCAACGGGCGCAATGCCGCCAAGGTGCAGGAGGCAGCGGCCCTGCTGCGCAGCGAAGGCATCACCGCACATGTGAGCGCGTTTGACGTGACGGATTCCGGGGAGGTGAAGGCGGCGGTGGAGACCATCGAGTCAACCATCGGTCCGATCGACATCCTGTTCAACAACGCGGGCATGCAGATCCGCAATTCGCTGGAAGAGTTTGCCGAAGAGGACTGGCGCAAGCTCATGCGCACCAACCTGGACAGCGTCTTCATGGTGGGCCAGGCCGTGGCACGCAAGATGATCCCGCGCAAGCGCGGCAAGATCATCAACATCTGCTCGGTGCAAAGCGAGATCGGCCGGCCGGGAATCTCGCCCTATATGGCGACCAAAGGTGCGGTGAAGATGCTGACCAAGGGCATGGCGATCGACTGGGGTCCGCATGGCCTTCAGTGCAATGCAATCGGGCCGGGGTACTTCAAGACCGAGCTGAACGAGAAGCTATCGTCGGATGAGAAATTCAATTCCTGGCTGATCGGCCGCACGCCGAGCCGGCGTTGGGGCGAAGTGCATGAACTGGCGGGGGCGGCGGTTTTTCTGGCCAGCGATGCGTCCAGCTTCATGAACGGGCATGTGCTGTATGTCGATGGCGGGGTCACCGCCCAACTTTGATTTTTTGTGAGCTGAACTTCAATGAATATGCGCGCCATCGTCTGCCACGCCCCGCTGGATCTGCGCTTTGACTCGCAGGCAGTCGAGCCCGTCGGCCCGAAGCAGATGCGCGTGCGTGTTGCCTTCGGCGGCATCTGCGGCTCGGACCTACACTACTTCCAGCACGGCGGCTTCGGCACGGTGCGCATCAAGGAGCCGATGGTGCTGGGGCATGAAGTTTCGGGCATCGTGAGCGAAGTGGGCAACCAAGTCGCGGGTTTCGCACCCGGGCAACGCGTGGCTGTGTCCCCATCGCGTCCTTGCGGCGTCTGCAAATACTGCCAGCTCGGCCAGCACAACCATTGCCTGGACATGCGTTTCTACGGCAGCGCGATGCGTTTTCCCCACGTGCAGGGCGCATTCCGCGAAACGCTGGTGATCGATCAAACGCAGGCCTACGCCGTGTCCGAAGATATTTCTTTGTCGGAGGCTGCGCTGGCTGAGCCGCTGTCGGTCGGCCTGCATGCCATCAATCGCGCGGGCGTCGTGTTCGGCAAGAAAGTGCTGGTCACCGGTTGTGGGCCCATCGGCGCCTTGCTGATCGCGGGCCTGCGGCGCGCCGGGGCGGCCGAGATTGTGGCGGTGGATATTGCGGAGTTGCCGCTGGCTTGCGCTCTCAAGATGGGTGCGGACAAGGCGATCAACCTTTCGGCGCAGCCCGATGCGCTGGCGCCGTATGCGTTGGAGAAGGGCTACTTCGACGTCATGTTCGAGGCCTCAGGCAATGAACGCGCGCTGCTGTCCGGGCTCCAGGTCGTCGCCCCGCGCGGTGTGATTGTGGCCGTGGGGCTGGGCGGCGACATCAAGATCCCGATGAACGCGCTGGTGGCGCGTGAGATCGATCTGCGCGGCACCTTCCGCTTCCACCCCGAGTTCGCGGTGGCGGTGGAGTTTTTGAACAAGCGCCTGATCGATGGCCGGCCGGTCATCACCGATATCATGAACTTCGACCAGGCGACGGACGCCTTCAAGCTGGCTGGCGACAAGGGTAGGGCCATGAAGGTGCTGCTGCAGTTTGCGCCTGATGCTGCGGCCAGGGCCGGGCTTGCGCAGGCTGGGGCCTGAGACGCGGGAAATTGCACGCCGGATTTATCCAGAACGAACACATGAACACGAACACGGAGCTTTTTTGACCACCTTCACCAAAGTTATTCTCTACACAGACGACGCCGACGGCCTCGCAAAGTTCCGCGAAGAGCAGGTTCCGCTGCCGGAGGGCAATCCGCAATCCATGCTGTCCACGCTGATGCCTTCAGGCGGCTACCAGTTGCGCCACAGCCCGGTAGGTTTTCGCAGCCAGTTTCATTGCTCGCCGCACGGCCAGTGGGTATTCATTCTGGGCGGCGAGATGGAGATCGGCTTGCAGGGTGGAATTTCCCGCATCTTCAAGCCCGGACAGCATTTCTACTCCGCGGACCTGCTGCCGGCCGGCGCCACCTTCGATCCGGCCGTGCATGGCCATTGGAGCCGCCAGGTAGGTTCGGACCCGTTGGTCACCTTGTTTGTGCGAGGCTAAAGGAACCCCATGGCCACCATGAAAAACGTCCACGGCAACACGGTTGACCACATCGGGGAAGCCATCGTCGCGGGCCGTTATACCGCCGGCATGTCCATGCCGCCGGAGCCGGTGCTTTGCGAGGAACTGGGCGTGAGCCGCACGGTGGTGCGCGAAGCGGTCAAGTCACTGATCGCCAAGGGGCTGGTTACCACCGGGCCCAAAGTGGGCACCCGCGTGCTGACCGAGGAGCACTGGAACTGGTTCGATCCCGACGTCATCGCCTGGAAGGCCAAGGCCGGCATCACGCCCGAATTTTTACGTGACCTGCTGGAACTGCGGCGCCTGGTGGAACCAGCCGCCGTGCGCATGGCCGCCGAGCGGGCCACCGCGGAAGAGATCGCCGGGATCGAGGATGCCTATGCCGGTATGAAGCGCGCCGTGGAAGGCGGCGGCGACTACGTCACCTACGACCTGCGTTTTCACCAGGGCCYGCTGCGTGCCGCGCACAACCGCATGCTGGTCCAGATGAGCAAGGCGCTCAGTGCCTTGCTGCGCACCAGCTTTGAAATTTCGACCATCCGCAAGGACGGGCCCAAGCGCTCCCTGCCGCTGCACCGGGCGGTGCTGGATGCGGTGATCGCGCGCAACCCGGCCAAGGCCGAAAAAGCCATTCTGGTGCTGATTGACGGCGCGCACGAGGATATCGAGCTGGTGCTCGGTTCGCGGCGCCGTTTGCCCAAACTGAGCAATCCGGCCAAGCAGCTGAAAGCAGCTTGAGCCTGAGGTGCGGAATTGGCCTTTTGCAGCCTTATGCCGCGCCGGACAGTTGCATGGCGGCACCCACGCAGTGGGATCGCCGCCGTTAGCGCTTAGCGGCCGGTAAACGAGCCGGGACCGCCAGGCCGGCGGGGCCCGTTGCCCCGGCCGCCGCCGCCACCACCGCCGCCATTACCACCACCAGAGCGGTTGCCGCCCCGGTAGTTGCCGCGGTTGCCGCCCGTGGGCTGGCCGGAGGACGGGAAACCCGAGGAGGCGTGGCTGGCGGGTTGCTGGTTGTCAAAGTCGTTGCGCGGCTCCCTCGGCTCGCTGCGGGGTGCGCGTGGCTGCYGGTCGTCGCGCGGCGGGCGCTGCGCCTGCTGGCGTGGCGGCTGGCCGTTCTGTGAGTAGCCCGAAGCCTGTCGTGGCTGGCCGGGGTTGGGTGTGCGGGGACCGCGGCCGCTGCCGCCGCCGTTACCGCCACCACCGTTGCCGCCGCCTGCGGGACCGCGTCCGCGCGCGCCGCCATTGCCGCCGCCGTTACCGCCACCTGCACCCCGCGCGGGCTGTGCGCCCTTGGTGTCGCGAATGCGCTGCATCATTTCAGTACGGGCTGCTTTGGCGGCAGCCTGCATCACGTCGCGGCTTGGCGGCTTGCCMAGGCCACCCCAGATGGTCTGGCGACCCATGGCCAGCGGCTCGGCGCGCTCGCCGGCTTCGGCTTCAAAGCCGGGGACCACGATTTTTTCGATGTTCTGCTTGGTGAAGCGCTCGATGTCCTGCATGAAGCCTTCTTCATCGAGGCAGACCAGGCTGACGGCTTCGCCGCTGTTCCCGGCGCGGCCGGTGCGGCCGATGCGGTGCACGTAGTCTTCGCTCACGTTCGGGATTTCGTAGTTCACCACGTGCGGCAACTCGTCGATGTCGATGCCGCGGGCGGCGATGTCAGTGGCCACCAGGGCGCGAATCGTTCCGCTCTTGAAATCGGCCAGGGCCTGGGTGCGGGCGGTCTGGCTCTTGTTGCCGTGCAGCGCCATCGCGGGGATGCCGTTTTTGGTCAGGTGTTCGGCCACGTTGTTGGCGCCGAACTTGGTGCGGGTGAACACCAGCACCTGGCTCCAGTTGTGCTCGTTGATGATGTGGGTCAGCAGCGCTTTTTTCTTGGCTCGCCCGACGGGATGGATGGTCTGCGTGATGCGCTGCACCGTGGTGTTGCGCGGCGTGACCTGGATGGATTCGGGGTTCTTCAGCAGGCCGTTGGCGAGCTCGCGGATTTCATCGCTGAAGGTCGCGCTGAACAGCAGCGATTGTTTTTGCTTGGGCACCAGGGCCAACACTTTTTTGATGTCGTGGATAAAGCCCATGTCCAGCATGCGGTCGGCTTCGTCGAGCACCAGGATCTGTACCTGGCTCAGGTCCAGCGTGCCCTGGCTCGCGTGGTCCAGCAGGCGGCCGGGAGTGGCGACCAGGATATCGACGCCGCGGCGCAGTTTTTCAATCTGGGCGCCCATACCGACGCCGCCGAACATCACCATGGAGGTGAGGTCGGTGTATTTGCCGTAGGTGCGGACGCTTTCTTCGACCTGGGCCGCGAGCTCGCGGGTGGGGGTCATGATCAGGGCGCGTACGGCGTTGACGCCGCGGCGGTTGGTCAGGCGCGCTTCGGTGGAAAGGCGCTGCAGCAGGGGCAGCGTGAAAGCTGCGGTCTTGCCGGTGCCGGTCTGGGCGCCGCCCAGCAGGTCCACGCCTTTGAGCACGGCGGGGATCGCCTGGGTCTGGATGGGGGTGGGGGTGTCGTAGCCCTGCTCGAGCACGGCCTTCAGAATGGCCGGAGCCAGATTCAATTCTTCAAATGTCATGATGTTGCGCCTGTGTGGCGCTTTAGATCGGCCTGTTGGGTGCCTTGTTGAAAGGCAAACCCGCCAGTCAAAGGCAGATGGGGTCAGAAAGTGGGCCCTAAACATTACGTTTTACATCGTAAGCAGCCACTTGAAGCGGTACCCGGATGTGCCCAAATGTTGAAGGCAACTGGAGCCAGCAACGCCTGTATTGTCGCACAGCAACGATAATGGAGGCATTCACGCATAAAACACGCTTTGCCAAAAGGCGTTTGCGCCCAGGCGCGGCGTGTCGTTCCAGCCCGCAAGAAAGCCTGCTGACAGCCTGTAGAAATAGCATGTACAGGCGGCAAGCAGCCCGTTTTCCTGCATTGTTTTCATTTTTACCAAAGTTAATCCTGATGGCTCAGTACGTATTTACTATGAACAAGGTCGGCAAAATCGTGCCGCCCAAGCGCCATATCCTTAAAGAGGTGTCGCTCAGCTTCTTCCCGGGCGCCAAGATCGGCGTGCTGGGCACCAACGGTTCCGGCAAGTCCACGCTGCTCAAGATCATGGCCGGCCTGGACACGGAAATCGAGGGCGAAGCCACTCCCATGCCGGGCCTGAACATCGGCTACCTGCCGCAGGAACCCAAGCTGGACCCCGAGCACACGGTACGCGAAAGCGTGGAAGCCGGCATGGGCGCGGTATTCGCCGCCAAGGCCCAGCTCGAAGCTGTGTACACGGCTTACGGGGAGCCCGATGCCGACTTCGATGCGCTGGCCGCCGAGCAGGCCCGCCTGGAAGCCATCATCGCCACCGCCGGCACCGATTCCGAGCACCAGCTTGAAATCGCCGCCGACGCGCTGCGCCTGCCGCCCTGGGACGCCAAGATCGGTGTGCTCTCGGGCGGCGAAAAACGCCGCGTGGCCTTGTGCAGCTTACTGCTGTCCCGGCCCGACATGCTGCTGCTTGACGAACCCACCAATCACCTGGATGCCGAATCGGTGGACTGGCTGGAGCAGTTCCTGCAGCGCTTTTCGGGCACCGTGGTGGCCATCACCCACGATCGCTACTTCCTGGACAACGCCGCCGAGTGGATCCTGGAGCTGGACCGCGGCCACGGTATCCCCTGGAAGGGCAACTACAGCAGCTGGCTGGACCAGAAGGGCGAGCGCCTGGCACAGGAGCAAAAGGGTGAGGAAGCCCGCGCCAAGGCCCTGAAGAAGGAACTCGAATGGTCACGCCAGAACCCCAAGGCGCGCCAGGCCAAGAGCAAGTCGCGCCTGGCCCGTTTTGAGGAACTCTCCGACTTCGAATACCAGCAACGCAACGAAACCCAGGAAATCTTCATCCCTGTGGCCGAGCGCCTGGGCAATGAAGTCATCGAATTCAAGAATGTCAGTAAATCCTTCGGTGACCGCCTGCTGATCGACAACCTCAGCTTCCAGGTGCCCGCAGGCGCCATCGTCGGCATCATCGGCCCGAACGGCGCAGGCAAGTCCACGTTGTTCAAGCTGATCGCCGGCAAGGAAACGCCCGACAGCGGCGAAGTCGCCATCGGCAAGACCGCGCGCATGGCTTTCGTCGACCAGCACCGCGATGATCTGGCCAATGAAAAAACCGTCTGGGAAGACATCTCGGGCGGACTGGACATGCTGACCGTCGGCAAGTTCACCATGCCCAGCCGGGCCTACGCTGGCCGTTTCAACTTCAACGGTGCAGACCAGCAAAAACGCGTCGGCATGCTGTCGGGCGGAGAGCGCGGGCGCCTGCACCTGGCCAAGACCCTGATCGCGGGCGGCAACGTGCTGATGCTTGACGAACCCTCAAACGATTTGGATGTGGAAACCCTGCGCGCGCTGGAAGACGCGCTGCTGGAATTCGCCGGCTCCGTGCTGGTGATCAGCCATGACCGCTGGTTTCTGGACCGTATCGCCACCCACATCCTGGCCGCCGAAGGCGACAGCCAGTGGACTTTCTTCAACGGCAATTACCAGGAGTACGAAGCCGACAAGAAGAAACGCTTGGGTGAAGAGGGCGCCAAACCGAAGCGTGTGCGCTTTAAGGCCCTGCACTAAGCCTGGACGCAGTCATGACAGACCAGGAGGTTCTGGAC
>NZ_JBFUCA010000108.1:0-10497 GCF_056405475.1 Polaromonas sp. P1_G4 | reverse complement strand
GCCCAGCCTCATGGAAAAGCCCCAGGCGCTTAATCCCGATGGTGGCCAAATGCTCGATGAGTTTGGAAATCTCGTCGCGCAGGCCTGCCCGCACGCTATACAGGTAGGGGGTGTCCGGCTGAATCTCCGAAGTACGGTAGCCCACCAGAGCGATCTTTTCTTTTGCCAAAATTCCCGCAGACACCAAGTCTGCAACATTCTTGCCGCCAAAGTAGCCGGCCAGGACCAGCGGCTTATCTTCAGCAATCATCTGCTTGGTCAAAGTGACCGTGTCGTCGGGCCTCCCGCCATCATCCTTGCGCAAGAGTGTGAACTTATGACCGTTGATGCCGCCGGCCTTGTTCATGGCGTTGAAATGCAATTGCATGCCGGCGGCGTAAGCGCGGCCCTGACCGGCCTCCGGCCCTGACATGGGGCCGACCTGGCCCACTATGATCTCTGCGGCGAGTACCGGACCGGCTCCCGTCACAAGGGCCCCCACGGCCAGTGCCATCAGGGCCTTGGCGAAAGCCGACGATAAACAACGGTTGTGCATGATGATGAGAGCTTCCTTTTGTGCCGCGAATCTGACGGACTTGGGTATCGATCAGTTGTCAACCTGCTGCAACACGGTCATTTCCAAACGCGGACTCTCCGTTGCCAGCGCCGCTTCGACTGTGATCCGGACGGGGGAACCGTCGGGTTCGGGCCCGCCTGAGCAGGGCTGGATTCCATGGATCAGGGAAGGGGGCTCGACCCGCCTCCTCGTGGACGGCCGAAACGCGTGCCGTCATCGACCCGGGCTTCGAACTGCAGCAGCGCCAGCAGTTGGCGAACCTTGACGCCTTGCGGTCGAGCCAGGTTGTCGCGAAGCGGTGCCAAACGCTCTTCCGGAAGGATGCCCGTGGTGCATTGCTCGAATTTGATTTGCCGCTCCAACGGCGAAAACGGATTCAGGAATGACCCTTTGGCGTGGTGAACCACACGCTCCAGGCGTCGTCCGTCCTTCAAGATCACGGCCGTGGTGTGGGGAAGCAGCTGCGTTGCGGTTTCTACGCGTGTCGAGTCCAGGTGCATTGCGACGCGTGGCATGAGGCGCCGGGTCATATCGTCATGCACCGCTTGCGGCGTGAAGTCGGCCAACGTGACCGTGCCGTAACGGAGCATCGTTGCCACCGCGTAGGGCATGGAGAACATGGCCTCGCGGGGACCCTGGGGCTCTGGGTATTTGAGGTTCACCAGGTTGACGCGCCCGACCAGGGTTTCAACACGCTCCACCGCTTCCGGGCCAAAACCATGTTCGGTTGCGAGGGCATGCAATGCGTCCAGGCAGCGGTGCGTGGACGCGCAGTTGGGATACAGCTTGAACGCCAGGCCATGGCTGTCGATCGCCAGCGGGCCGTCACTGACCGCAGCCACGGACTGCCAGTCGGCCGCAGAGCCACCGGCGTAGAGTGCGCCAAACCCGTGCGGGCCTTCCAGGGCTGTATCGCTACCGGTGACGCCCGATGCCGCCAGCGATGCGGCCAACACACCACCTTGCGCCGCCAGTCCGGCATGCACGGGTTTCGTGTCGGTGCCGAACTGGACCTTGGGTCCAGCTGCCATGGAAACGGCCAAGCTGAGGGCGTGTGTCATCCCGCCGACTCCCAGCCCAAGCAGTCTGGCGCAAGCGGCTGCGGCAGCAATTACACCAATGGTTTGGGTGCCATGCCAGCCTTTTTCGGCATGGGACCGGTCCATCGCCATCCCGACGCGGGCCATCACCTCACTTCCGACGATCAGTGCATCCAGAACCGCATCGAGCGTGGCATCAATCTCGTGGGCTTGCGCCAGGATGGCTGGGATCACGGCGCAGCCAAAATGACCGCCAGCGACGAGAAACATCTCATCCAGCTCCCGCGCATGGGCGGCCGTGCCGTTGGCCAGCGCACTGAAGGCGGCACAAGTTCCGGTGCTGCTGCCCACCACCGGGACTGGGCCCGTGGCAGGCAATCCCGCCCGTACCGAGGCGCAAACCGGGTCCCCAGCACCTGCCACCATGGCAGCAATGGTGTCCTCCAGGGAGTGCTCCGCCGTGCGCAGGGTGGATTCACCCCATTGATTGGGAACCGTGGCAGCCCAGTGCGCGAGAACCTGGGTAGCGGGGACGGGGGAACTGAGCATGCTTGTCCTTGGGGTCTGTTTTGGTATGTGGTTGCGCCTATCAGCGCAGCCGGGTATGGAACGAACGGCAGACACGCAGCAGCAGGTCTACGCGAGAAGGCAAGCTCAGTCGAGCTTTACTCCGGCGTTGCGGATTACGTCACCCCATTTTTTGGCTTCGCTGTCGATATGCGTCTTGAAAAACTCGGGGGTTCCCCCGAGCGCGACCTGCCCCACTTGCGCGAATTCGGCTTTGGTCGCAGGTGCCTGCAACCAGTTGTTGATCTCACGGTTCAGGCGCAGGATCACGGGCCGAGGCGTGCCCGTCGGTGCCACAATGCCGCCCCATGCCACCACCTCGAAGCCTGCAATGCCCGCCTCTTCCATGGTCGGCACATTGGGCAGCAGCGCCGAGCGACGTTTACTGGTAACCGCGAGCGGACGCACCTTGCCCGACTGGATCGCGCCCACCATGGACGGCAGGTTGTCAAACATGAAGTCGATCTGCCCGCCGATCAGGTCGGTCTGCGCCTGCGGGGCCCCGCGGTAGGGAATGTGGCTGAAGCTGATGCCGGCTTTTTCCTTGAGGATTTCGCCGCTGAGGTGACTGGTGGTGCCGTTGCCGCCGGAACCCATGGTCAGATTGCCCGGGTGGCTCTTGGCATAGATGACCAGTTCACGCACCGAGGCGATGGGCAGGCCATGGCGGACCACCAGCACATTGGGCACCTGCGAGAGCACGGCCACCGGCGCCAGGTCTTTATCGGGGTTGTAGGGCATCTTGGAAATCAGGCTGCGGTTGATGGCCATGGTCACGATATTGCCGAAGCCCAGCGTATAGCCGTCGGGCTTGGCGGTGGCCACCGCCTGCATGGCAATGGTGCCTGCCGCGCCGGGGCGGTTCTCGACGATCACCGCTTGTTTGAGTTTGTCCTGAAGGTAGTAGGCCAGTTTTCGGCTGGTCTGGTCGGGCGTGCCGCCGGCGGCCGAGGGCACGATCAGTTTGATAGGCTGGGTGGCGGGCCAATCCGCCGCCAGGGCGGTGCCAGCCAGCGTGGCCGCCGCCAGCAGCAGTACAAGGCGCGCTTGAAATTTCGACATCTGTGACTCCAACTTCTGTTCTTGAGGGGCCGCCCACTGCGGCGCCCTGAATATCTGACATGCGCGCCGGCCTGTCCAACGGAATAAACGCATACCCCCCTGCATTTATTTCATGCCTGCATAGCCTTTTTCATTGCGGGCGAACGGATGCCATGCCAATAATGGCCGTAACCGCCATGAAATATCCAACGCAGCGCCACCTGCCCTCCATCGTCAACCTCAACACCTTCGAGGTGATTGCACGGCGCTTGAGCATCACTGCCGCAGCCGATGAACTGGGTCTGACGCAAAGCGCGGTGAGCCGCCAGCTATCGGACCTGGAGGGCTTTGTCGGCGTTGCACTGTGCCGGCGCACAACTAGCGGGATGGAGCTGACGGTTGACGGTGCCAGCTACCTGCGGCGGGTGCGAACTCTGCTGGACGAGCTGGAGTCAGCGACCATCGCCGCGTCCATGGGCTCCATGCCAGGCAAGATACTGCGGCTGTCCGTGCCCACCACCTTTGGCACGCTGTGGGCCATGCCACGGCTGTGCGCCTTCGCCATCGCGCACCGGCAGATCCAGCTGGACGTGGCCACGCATACCGGGCCCATCAGCATGCGCGACTCGGGGCTGGACGCGGCCATCGTCTACTGCGAAGGGCCGGAGCCCGGCTGCGTGGCCGACCTGCTACACCCCCTGCACTCCTTTCCTCTTGCGGCGCCCACGCTGAGCCGGCTGGCGGCGCCGCTGACGGGCACACAAATGGCAGCGCTGYCCTTGCTGCACCAGAGCATGGTGCCCAACTCATGGCCGGCCTACCTGCGGCAGCTGGGCGCGTCTGTAGAAGTCCCGATGCCGGGTGCCCACTAYGGTCTGCTGTCGCTTGCATTGACGGCAGCGGAGGCCGGTCTGGGTGTCGCATTGGCGCCGGACTATGTGAGCGCATCGGCGCTGCAGACCGGGCGCCTGGTCAAGCTGAATGACAAGCCCTTTATTTCGCCGCGCAGTTACTTTCTGGTGACGACGAACGAGCGCGCCAAGGCGCCCGTAATCCAATCACTGCGCCAGTGGTTGACGAGCCAGTCGCCGCCTGCCCCTTGAGGCTCCGGCGGTGGCCAGCTGAATGAGGCGGAGGCGGCGTGGGCCAGGAGACTGATCAACGCGCAAAGTTGCCGCTCCAGGCCAATCACACCAGAGACGCCGGAGAGTGCGATGGGCCAAGTTACAAATTCCGTCGAAGTCCACCTCAATGGTGAGGACCCCAGGGGCCTTCCCAAAGTGGCATCGCCGGGTTCGTACCCAGCGTGCGTTTTGCCTCGGCCCTGGTTTTGGCCGCGTTAACCGGTTTGACATTGTGGTCCGGCACACGCAGGGTTTGCGTTTGGCTGACTGGACTGACCGGGCGGTCGGCGGCAGCGTCTGAGGCATGTAGGCCGGTTGTGGTGAAAGCGGCCGCCAAGCCGACAGATGCAAGGGGTCGCATGATAAGGGCCAACATTTGAAGCCTTCCGTAGTGAATTGTCGTCACTGCAGGACAGCATGCAAAGGACGTGCCAGAACTCCGGCCATCGTGTTTCACCGTCACGGCATACCGCCAAGGCTGGTGATCCGCTGCCCGGGATCGCAGCGGCCCAGGACACATTTCCCTCGTATAGGGTCAAAGCTTCAGCGTCAGCCGCCTCCAGGCGCCTTCGAGCTGATCCTGCACCAGCGCCCCGCCGTCAAAGCTAAGCGGGCGTTGCTCTGTTGCCGGCAACAGCAAGACCAGGTTGTCTTGCACAGGCGGCTGTGCGCCCTCACGGAACACCGCGATGCGCAGGCCTTGCTCGGTGCAATCAACACGCAGGCGCCACTGCCCATAAGCACCGCTACGCCAGGCCTGGCTATGGCCGTCGTCTTCAAAACAGCTTGCTTCGAAACTTCCCGCACCCTGATGGGGAAAGACCTGGAAGCCGCGCAGATCTTCGACCGCTGCGAAATGGATTTCTCCCAGATTCAGCGGTATGGCGCAGCCTTCGCGTGCCAGCAATGGGGGCGGACCATCCAGCGGCGCATTCAGCGTGATCCGCTGGCCGGCTTTCACGTACCGCGCGGTGTGCGCCTCGTACCAACCGCCGGTGCCGGGCAGCCACACGCGGCGCTCGGTCTGGCCGGGCTCGACCACCGAGGCCACCAGCAAATGTGCGCCCAGCAGCATGTCGTCGTTTTCTTCCAGGCAGTGCGTGTCTTCCGGGAAGTCGTGGTACGTCGGCCGGATGATGGGTTCGTAGGCGCGGTGGTAACGCCACACCAGGTCATACAGGTAAGGCATGAGCCGGTAGCGCAGGCGGATCAACTCGCGCACCTGGGGCGTGACCTCGGGGTACATCCAGGGCTCATTGACGGTTCCGTCGTCGTTCCATGAGTGGATGCTGAAGCGCGGCAGGAAGATGCCGTGCTGCACCCAGYGCAGCAGCAACTCGGGCCCCGGCGCAGGACCGGAAAAACCGCCTATGTCGTGCCCGGTGTTGGACACGCCCGACATCGCCAGGCCCAGGCCCATGCGGATGTTGTAGCGCAGCGTTTCCCAGGCCGTGTAGTTGTCGCCCGACCAGGTCTGCACATAGCGCTGCATGCCGGCGGCGCCTGAGCGCGACACCAGGTAGGGCCGCTCCGCGGGCGCGAACTCGGACTGCGCGGCGTGCGATGCCTGCATCATCAGCAGGGTCTGCAGCGGGCGCACCTCGCGCGCGGGACGCGGCGCGCCGAAACCGTGGGCCAGCGCCTTGTCGCTCCAGATCTCGTATTCGTTGTTGTCATTCCAGGTGGCGGGGATGCCGTATTCGAGCAGCTGCTCAGTCACCTGCTTCTTCCACCAAGCGATGGTCTTGGGGTTGGTGAAGTCAAGGTAGGCGCCTGTGCCGTCCCAGAACTGTATGGCGGTGGGCTGGCCATCCGGGTCGTTGACAAGAAGGCCAGCCTGGCGGGCTTCCTCGAAACGCGGATGGTCGCGCAACAGCGCGGGCTTGATGTTCGGCACCAGGCGCACGCCGCGGTCGAGGTAGCTCTGCACGAAGACCGCAGGGTCGGGAAACTTCTCGCGGTTCCAGTTGAAGACGTAGCGGCCCGGGCCAATGGAGGTGTAGCCCGACGACAGGTGGAACGAGTCGCAGGGAATGTCGTGCTCTTCACAGCGTTCAAGGAACTCGCCCATGCGCTCCTGGGCATTGGGCGCGTCGGTGTAGCTCATGGTCGAGCCTGAATAACCCAGCGCGTAGCGCGGCGGGAAGATGGGCCGGCCGGTGAGCCAGGTGTAGCGGCGCGTGATGGCGGCCGGGTCGTCACCGGCGATGTAATACAGATCCAGGTCACCGTGGTCGGCCACAAAGTAACGGTAGTGGCCGTGGTAGTTGTCCATCTCGCGGCCCATGTCGAAGCTGCAATCGGACAAGGTGTCGTAGAACAAACCGAAACACAGGCCGGCGTCTTTTTCACCACCTTTGCGCGTGATGTAGAACGGGATGTGCTTGTACAGCGGGTCGGTGCTGCGTGCGCTGTAGCCCATGGGGTCGAGGTTGCACATGCGGTAGCGCTGGCCGGCACGGTTGGCGTCGCCGGCGCGCTCGCCCAGGCCGAAGTAGGCTTCGCCGCGTTCGCGCTGCAGGTAGTGGTAGACCTTTTCGTCCCACCAGCCGAAGTTGTAGCTCTGCGTGGAACGGTCGGCGGCGGTGGCCTGCCAGCGGCCCTGTTGCCGGCTTTCCCAGCGGCAAAAGAAGCCTTCGAGCGCGATGGTCAGGCGCACGGCGCCTGTGGTGATCTGTAGTTGTGAGCCCTCTTCCTTGAGTTCGAATGCGGGCAGCGAAAAGCCGCTCACGTCGAAGCGGTCGCGGCCTTCAACGGGCAAGTTTTCAAGTCCAGGCGCCACGGTCCAGCTGCGCGGCATCTGCAGCCGTCCTTGCGGCAGCACCAGCACACGAACGATGTCTTCTTCGAGCACCCAGATGTGGGCCGTGGCGCCACTGGTGCTGTTCAGGACGAGGTGGTTGCCGCTGCGCGATTGCAGGGCGAAAGTGGGAGCTTGGTCAAGGCGCATGGTCGGCTGGTCAATGTTTCGTGTGGCGCAGGTTCAAAGACGCAAGCCGTTCTGGTCGAAGAAATGCAGGTGCTCCGAAGGTGCGGTCACCTTGACGGTGTCGCCGCGCTGGATGTTGGTCTGCCCGCTCAGGATGATTTCAAAAGGCGCGTCAGGCACCACGTGGCCATGCAGAATGCTGGTACTTCCCAGTTGCTCGACCTGCGACACCTTCATCTGCAGCGGGCCGTCGTTGGACAGTTGCGCATGTTCGGGCCGGATGCCCACGGTGTGGGCTCCGGGCCTGGCGCCAGGCATCTGCGCCACCGGCACGAAATTCATGCGCGGGCTGCCGATGAAGCCGGCCACGAACTGGTTGCAGGGCTGGTTATACAGCTCCAGCGGCGAGCCAACCTGCTCGATGCGGCCGGCGCGCAGCACCACGATCTTGTCGGCCATGGTCATGGCCTCGACCTGGTCGTGGGTGACGTAAATCATGGTCGCGCCCAAGCGGGCGTGCAGGTCACGGATCTCGGCGCGCATGGAAACGCGCAGTTCAGCATCGAGGTTGGACAGCGGCTCGTCGAACAGGAAAAGCTTGGGTTCGCGCACGATGGAGCGACCTATGGCTACGCGCTGGCGCTGGCCGCCGGAGAGCTGGGTGGGTTTGCGCTGCAGCAGCGGCGTGAGCTGCAGCATGGCGGCGGCGGCGTTGACCTTGCTTTCGATGACCGGCCTGGCCACACCCAGGTTCTCCAGGCCGAAGGCCATGTTGTCGTAGACGCTCATGTGCGGGTACAGCGCATACGACTGGAACACCATGGAGCAGCCGCGGTGCGCAGCGCTCACGTCATTGACACGCTTGCCGTCGATGCAGATGTCGCCGCTGCTGGCGGGCTCCAGCCCCGAGATGATTCGCAGCAACGTGGATTTTCCGCAGCCCGAGGGGCCGACGAAGACCACAAATTCACCGTCGGAAACGGTCAGGTCTACGCCATGGATGATGGTGATTTTGTCAAAGGTTTTGACGACACTGGCAAGTTCAAGAGTGGCCACGGAGAGTCCTCGGTTTATTTGACGCCGGCGCTGGCAATGCCGGTGGCGATGTATTTCTGCAGAAAGGCAAAGACCAGGGTGATCGGAATCAGGGTGATCACGGTCATCGCCAGCAGGTAGTGCCACTGCGTGTTGAGTTCGCCCTGGAAGGCGTTGAGCGCGAGCTGCAAGGTGAAGTGCTCCGACTTGGACAACACGATCAGCGGCCAGAGAAAATCGTTCCAGCGCCACATGAACGAGAAAATGGCCAGCACCGCCATGGCCGGCGCAGCCAGGGGCAGGATGATCTTCCAGTAGATACGCCACTCGCTGGCGTTGTCCATGCGGGCGGCCTCGAGCAGCTCGTCAGGAATGGTCAGCATGTATTGGCGCAGCAGGAACACGCCCGTGGGCGTGGCCACCGCGGGCAGGATCACGCCCCAGAGGTTGTTCAAGAGGTTCAGTTCCGAGATCACCAGAAAAGCCGGCACCAAAATGATGGTGGGCGGAATCATCAGCGTGGCGATGATCAGCACAAACACCGTCTTTTGCCCGGTGAACTGGTACTTGGACAGCGCGAAGGCCGCCATCGAATTGAACAGYAGCGTGAGGATGGTCGCTACCACGGTGATGAACACGCTGTTCCAAAGGTAAGTGCCGAAGGCGAACTTGCCGAACAGCTCGGTGTAGTTGCCGCCGGCAAACTTGAGTTCATTCACCGGTTTGCGGTCGTTGATGTTCACGCGCAGTTCGGTCTGCGGCGCCGCGGGGTCGACCATGGTGGCGACCAGGCCGATGCGGCGCACCTGGGCCAGTTCGCGGATGTTGCCCTGCTCATCCTTGGCGCGGAACAGCGGCAGGGGCTTGTCGTAACCGGTCACCACGGCTTCTTTCTGGCTGTAGGGCAGAAAGGTCGGCGGGAACTGGCTCAGCGCGCTTTCGGTCTTGAACGACGACATCACGAGCCACAGCACAGGGCCGAACATCACGATGAGGCCTGCCAGCAGGTAGGCGTAGGAGACCCAGTCGGTCCAATGCAGGCGGGTGCCGCCGTGCTTGTGACCCTGGGTACGGGTAAAGAAATTGGCCATCGCTTTTTCCTTACTTCCTGATTTTTCCGGCCTCGCCGGCTTTGGACAGCCGCAGCTGCGCGAGCGTCAGGGCCATCAGGCCGGCGGCCAGGATCAGCGAGGCCGCGGCAGCCAGGCCATACAGGTGGATCTGTTCGGCAAAACCGGTCTGGTAGATGTACTGCACGATGAAGGTGGTGGCCGAGCCCGGGCCGCCGCCGGTGAGCACAAACACCTCGTCAAAGCTCTGCACCGCGCGGATCATCACCAGCACCAGCACCACGATCAGGTTGGGCATGAGCAGCGGCAGCGTGATGCGCCTGAGCACACGCCACGGCGGCGCGGCGTCCATCTCGGCGGCTTCGTAAACGTCTTTCGGGATGGCCTGCAGGCCGGCCAGCAGAATGAGTGTGTAAAAGCCCATGTGGGCCCAGATGGATACCACCACCACCCAGAAAAATGCCCAGTGCCGGTCCAGCAACCAGTCCATCGGTGAGGCGCCCATGGCCACTAGGCCGGCATTGAACACGCCCTGGCTTTGCAGCAGCCATTTCCAGATCAGCGCCACCACCACCGGCGACAGCAGCACCGGGTAGAAAAACACGCCACGCCAAAAGCCGCGGCCTATGATTTTCCGGTTCAGCACCAGGGCCGTGACCAGCGAGAAGAACACCATCAAGGCCACCTGGATCAGGCTGAACTTCACCGTGTTGGCGATGGAGCGCCAGAAGATGTCGGTGCGGCAGGTCTGCAGGTCGGTGTAGTCGCGGCATTCAAGCAGGATGGCGAAGTTCTCCAGCCCGGTGAAAGGCCGTTGCGTGGGCAGAAGGTTCACCCCGCCGGTCACCGCATACACCAGGTTCACCACGATGGGCAAAAAGGTGAAGAGGCTGATCACCACCAGGTTGGGCCCGACAAAGAGCCAGCCTATGCGCGAAGCACCCAGCCATCTCTGGCCCAGCCGGAAAACCGGCTCGAACAGGTTGAACAAAAAGCCCAGGAAAGCTGAGAAAACCGACATACCGACTCCGATCTATGTATGACGCCACCAGCACATTGCCTTACGCCAGGTACACCGCGGAACTGGCTCCGCCAGGCCGCAGGTGTCGCCCCCTGCAAGGGGGGAGGCGCGCAC
>NZ_JBFUCA010000107.1:0-10502 GCF_056405475.1 Polaromonas sp. P1_G4 | reverse complement strand
CGTCAACTGCGGCCGGCAGCGAATTGATGAAGTAGGACGGCGTGACGCCCATGGAAATGTCGGCGGCCAGCATGCCGCCCAGCAACGCTGCGATGGTGGTCCACACGCTGATGAGTGGCATCACCACGGCGAGCGCCAGCGCGCGCGGCATGACCAGGCGAAAGCCCCGCGCGATGCCCATGACACGCATGGCGTCGAGCTCTTCGGTGACCCGCATGACACCGATCTGCGCAGTGATGGCCGAACCGCTGCGCCCGGCGATCAGGATGGCGGCCAGCACCGGCCCGAGTTCGCGGATCAACGAGATACCCAGGATGTTCACGATGAAGGCGTCGGCGCCGAACTGGCGCAGCTGCTGCGAAATCAGGTAAGCCAGCACCACGCCAATCAAAAACCCCACCAGTGCGGTGATGGGCAAGGCGGTGGCACCGATATGAAACAGGTGGCCCGACAGGTCGCGCCAGGGGCCTTCCTGCGGGTGCCTGAAAAGCCGGATGATGTCGAGCAGCAGCTGGCCGATCAGGCGCACCAGGCCTTTGAGGTGGTCGACCAGACGCAGCACCCGTGTACCCAGCAGGATGAAGGGCCCGGTCCAGTCAGGCTTGCGGGGTTTGGGCGGATCCGCACTGAATTTGGCGACGGTTTCCAGCACCGCGCGCTGGCTCGCGTGCACCTGCAGTTGCGCAGGCCAGTCGCGCCCCCAATGGTTCCACAGCACCTGCGCACCCAGGTGGTCAAGCTTTTCGAGCGGCTCCAGATTCCAGCCGGCGGATTGGGCTGCGCCGCCCTGCAGGGCTTGCAGTTGCGCCGTCAAACCTTGCCAGACTTCCTGTGCGGTGAGGTCGGCGGCTGTCCAGGCACCGCGAACGACAAACATCCGGCCTTGCGGCGTGTCCTGCTGTTCGATGCGGGGCGTGGATTCTTCCATGTGCATTCGGTAAAGGCGTCCGGTGGTGCCCGGCGCTTGCCGGCAGTCTGCAATGGCGGGCGGCGCCCGAATTGCAAAACAGTCATGGTAACTGCAGGAAACACAAATACACAGCCCCAAAAACGCGCTATCGCCTTGGTCCTACAACCCGCCGGGACCCCGTGCCGGAAGGAAAGGCCAGCGGGTAATCCCCGCCGCAGGGATAGCGCCGTTTTTGCCACAATCGAACCACTGCCGCGCGGTCAGCCTCGCGTTAGGCTGGGATGGCAGGATGGGAGCCTGCGGCGAAGGAACGCTGCCAAAACAGCACAGCTACCCGGCCCCTCAAAAACACACGGCTGAAAGCCAAGAGACAAAACATCCATGCAAGACGACAGCCAGGTTTTTGACTACATCATCGTCGGCGCCGGAACCGCGGGTTGCCTGCTGGCCAACCGCCTGAGCGCCGACGCGTCCAAACGGGTACTGCTCATCGAGGCCGGCCGCAAGGACGACTACCACTGGATCCACATCCCGGTGGGCTACCTGCATTGCATCGGCAACCCGCGCACCGACTGGCTCTACAACACCGAGCCGGACGCCGGCCTCAACGGGCGGGCACTGCGCTACCCTCGCGGCAAGACGCTGGGCGGCTGCTCCAGCATCAACGGCATGATCTACATGCGTGGCCAGGCACGCGACTACGACCAGTGGGCCCAGCTGACGGGCGACATGGCCTGGCGATGGGACAACGCGTTGCCGCATTTCAAGCTGCACGAAGACCACCACAAGGGTGCCGACGCGATGCACGGTGCGCGCGGCGTGGCACCCGAGCTCATGCAGGACAAAAGCCAGCCCTACCAGAAGCTGCTGCGTCACCACAATTCGGGCGGCGAATGGCGTGTCGAGAAACAGCGCCTGCGCTGGGACATCCTCGATGCATTTGCCGAAGCGGCGCAGCAGGCCGGGATCCCGGCGACTTCCGACTTCAACCGCGGCGACAACGAGGGTGTGGGCTACTTCGAGGTCAACCAGAAAAAAGGCTGGCGCTGGAACACCGCCAAAGCATTTTTGCGTCCCGCCTGTTATGCCCGGCCCAATTTCGAATTGTGGAACAACGCCCAGGTGTGCAAGCTCGTGGTTGAAACGCAGGCCGACGGCAGCCAGCGCTGCACCGGCGTGGAAGTGTGGGCCGGCGACGAGCGGGTGACAGCGCATTCGACACGCGACTCGGGGCACATGGGCGAAGTCATCCTGTGCGCAGGCAGCATCGGCTCGCCGCAAATCCTGCAGCTTTCAGGCATTGGCCCGGCCACCCTGCTGCAACAGCACGGCATTCCGGTGCTGCAGGACCTGCCGGGCGTGGGCGCCAACCTGCAGGACCACTTGCAGATCCGCTCGGTCTACAAGGTGCACGGCGACCAGCGCTGGGGGCTTTCGCTCAACACCATGGCCAACACGTTATGGGGCAAGGCCCGCATCGGCCTGGAGTACGCGTTGAAGCAGACCGGCCCGATGAGCATGGCGCCGTCGCAACTGGGCGCCTTCACTCGCTCATCGCCCGACCAGCCCTACCCCAACATCGAATACCATGTGCAGCCGCTGTCGCTGGACGCTTTCGGCGAGCCGCTGCACAGCTTCAACGCTTTCACCGCCAGCGTATGCAACCTCAACCCGACCAGCCGCGGCACCGTGCACATCAAGAGCAACCGCTTTGAGGATGCACCGGCGATTTCACCCAACTACCTGAGCACGGCCGAAGACCGGCAGGTGGCAGCCGACTCCCTGCGCGTGACCCGAAAGATCGTCAGCCAGGACGCGCTGGCCAAATACAAGCCCGAAGAATTCAAACCCGGCGTGCAGTTCCAGACGGACGAAGAACTCACGCGGCTGGCGGGCGACATTGCCACCACCATCTTCCACCCGGTGGGCACCACCAAAATGGGCAAGGAAGACGACCCCATGGCGGTAGTGGACTCGCACCTTCGGGTGCGCGGGGTTCGCGGCCTGCGCGTGGTGGATGCCGGTGTGATGCCGCTGATCACCAGCGGCAACACCAACTCACCCACGCTCATGATTGCGGAGAAGGCCGCCGAATGGATTCAGGCCGGCATTTGAAGGCAACGCCGTGCCCAAGCTGCCCGCAAGCCTCCGGCTGAACCGCCCCTTCGAAACAGATCAAAGATAGATTTTTTGGAGAAGACGCACCAGCGTCTTTTTTTCCGCCGCGCTCAGCCGCTCGGTGGCATCTGATTCGAGGCTGGTGGCGGTGCGCTCAGCCTCCCGCATCAGCGCCTCGCCTGCCTCGGTGAGATACAGGCCCACAGCGCGGCCGTCCTGCGGGTGCGGCTTGCGGTGAACGAGCTCGCGCTTTTCCAGCGTGCCGATTTTCCCGACCAGGTTGGGCGGCAAGATGCTCAGCGCACTGCACAGCTGGCGCGAGGTGATGCCCGGGTTGTGCGTGATCAGCGACAGGATGGAAAAATCCACGTGTCGCAGGTCATACACCGCCATGCGTTTCATGAACAGTTCAATGACCTTGAGCGAAGCACGCGTGGCGTTGTAGCCAATCAGTGTTTCAAGGTAGGAGGTATCGAYTTCTTCGACAGCGGGCGCTGGTTTGAGGGACGCTGGCATAGGTGGTCAGGAAGCTTTCGTCATCGGGCAATACGGACCGCCGCACGGCATGCGGCCAGTCCAGCCCCGATTATGCCAAGCGGTGCCGATCCATGATCGGGTGCCTCAGGGCTCCCGGCATCAGTCATCGGCACCGCGTTCTGATCAGGACTCGGCGGTAAAGCCGATTTTCTTGATCAGCGGGCCCCAGCRGTCGAGTTCGCGCTTCTGGCTGGTCGCCATGTCCTCCGCCGTGCCGCCGTAGGGAATCAGGCCCACCACCGTCAGCGAGTCGATGACGGATTTGTCCTTGATGGCGGCGTTGATGGCGGCGTTGGCGGCGGCAACCACACTGGCCGGCGTTTTGGCGGGGGCACAAAAACCGAACCACTCCTCCACGGTCAGGTCGGCAAAGCCCTGTTCGGCGAAGGTCGGTACTTCGGGCACAAAGGGTGAGCGCTGCTTTCCGGACGTTGCCAGGATGCGCAGCTTGCCGGCCTTGTGATTGGGGATGAAGTCGCCATGCGGCGTGAACATGGCCGCAAGCTGGCCGCCCACCACATCGGTCACGCCGGGCACGGAACCGCGGTAAGGCACATGTTTGAGTTCCACCTGGTTGTTCAGGCCCAGCAAGGCGCCCAAAAAGTGGGGGGTTGATCCCGCAGCGGGCGAGCCATAACTCGCATCCTTCGGATTGGCCCTGGCCCATACCAGGAAGTCCTGGACGGTCTTCACGGAAGCGGGCACCAGCGGCCCCACAGCCAGCCCATGGTGAATCATGGACGCGGTGCCCACGGATACAAAATCCGCGAACGGGTCATAGGCCAGCTTTTTGTAGATGTGGGGATACAGCGACATGCAGGAAAACGGCGTCATGGCAATGACGGAGCCGTCCGTGGGTGCCATCTTCAGCGTCTCCAGCGCGATGCGGCCGCCGGCGCCGGCCTTGGTGTCCACGATGGCGTTGTTTTTGGAATAGGCGGTGCCGCCCATCCTGTCGCCGACACGGCGCGCGCAGATGTCGCCCGCACTGCCGGCGGGGAATCCGTAAATGATCTTGACCTGCTCCAGCGGGCTCGCATGGGCAGAGAACGGGGCGAAGCCGGCGGCTGCGGTGAGCGTTGCGGCTGCCTGCACAAAATGACGGCGTGTTTGCATGAAATGTCTCCTTTTTTAATGATGTCCAACGGGTCGAAAAAACAAAACCGAAATCAAAAACTGAAAGACGAAAACAAAGCGGAACGCGAAGCGTCTAGCTGCACAGGGCCCGAATGTCTTGCGGCACGGCAATGGCCTTGATGCGCTCAGGATTCTCCGGACGGCGAATGCAGAAGGCCCGGGTTTCACGGCCTTCGCAAATCAGGTCGTCACCACGTTTGATCACATGCTTCTGGATGAATACCTTGTCGCGCCACTCCTCAATACTTGTGTGAATCTGCAGCGTCTCGCCATAGACGGCGGGCTGGGTGAACCGCGTATTGATCTCGAGCAGCGGCGTGCCGATGATGCCGGTGGTCTTGACAAGCTCACGCCATGTTGGCACGCCGCACTTGACAAAAAAGTTCAGCGACGAGGCGTCCATCCATCGCGAGAAATTGGGAAAGAACACGATACCTGCGGGATCGCAGTCGCCAAACGCAACGGAAACTTCGTAAACAACGGTCTTGCTCATGCTGTTCACCTTGGCGCCATGCGCAATGCGCCATCCAGCCGGATGACTTCGCCGTTGAGATGGTCGTTGGCCACGATGTGCGCGGCCAGCTGGGCAAACTCCTCGGGCTTGCCCAGGCGCTGCGGAAAAGGAATGCTGGCGGCAAGCGAAGCCTGCACCGCCTCGGGCAATTGCTGCATCAGCGGCGTTGCGAACAGGCCCGGCGCCACCGTGCAGACGCGGATGCCGTGCTGCGCCAGGTCGCGCGCCATCGGCAGTGTCATGCCGACCAGGCCGCCCTTGGAGGCACTGTAAGCCTGCTGGCCCACCTGGCCGTCAAAGGCCGCCACCGAGGCCGTGAACATCATGACGCCGCGCTGGCCATCTTCCAGCGCGGGCAGTTTGGCGCAGGCGGCCGCAAACAGGCGGCTCGCGTTGTAGGTGCCCACCAGGTTGATGGTGACGACTTTGGCAAAGTCTTCGAGCGGCGCAGGGCTGCCGTCTTTGCCCACCACGCGCCTGGCCGAGCCAACGCCGGCAACGTTCATCAGGATGCGGGCCGGGCCATGCGCAGCTGCGGCTTTTTCCAGCGCGGCCGCCAGGCTGGCGCTGTCGGTGATGTCGCACTGGCACGCCACTGCGGTGCCGCTCCCGTGCGTGGCGCAAATGTCGGCCGCGACTTTTTCTGCTCCGGCGAGATTCACATCCAGCACGGCAACCCTGGCGCCCAGGCGTGCCAGCTCACGGGCAGTGGCTTCACCCAGCCCTGAGCCGCCTCCCGTCACCAGCGCCGCAAGTCCTTCAATCTTCATGCCTTCTCTCCAGATCGGTTGYTATTGTTTTTATAGCTGCTTGCGCTTGTCTGCTGTGCACTGCAGCCACCATTTGCTCAAGAAATTTCGGCCCCTTCGGGGTTTTCAAGCAACAGGGCAATGCCCTGCCCGCCGCCCACGCATGCGGATGCAATGCCGTAACGCAGGCCCGCGCGTTGCATTTCAYGCGCGACGGTGACCGTCAGGCGGACACCGGTGACCGCCAGCGGGTGACCCATCGCGATGGCACCACCATTGACATTGAGCTTGCTCAGATCGAGGTTCAGTTCACGCGCCACCGCCAGCGTTTGCGCGCCTTGGGCTTCGTTGATCTCGAAGCGGCCGATCTGGTCCAGCGTCAGGCCGCAGCGCGCCAGCAGCAGGCGAATCGCTGGCGCGGGACCTATGCCCATGATTTCGGGCGGCACCCCCACCACCGCGGCAGCCACGACACGTGCCAGCGGTTTTTTTCCATGCGCCTTCACGTACTCGCCCGAGGCCACCACGGCTGCCGCTGCCGCATCCACCAGCGCTGCACTGTTGCCGCCGGTCTGCACCCCGCCGGCGTGAACCACCCGGAGTTTGGCCAGCACCTCGACGGGGGACAAGCGTGCGTGGGTGTCCTGCGCGACTTCCGTGGCTTTGCCCTGCAGGCGTATGCCGCGCGTGGCATAGCCGGCGAGTTCAAATTCTTCTGTGACCACCGGCACAATTTCACCGGCGTGAAAACCCGCCTCGCGGGCGGCCACGGCTTTGGCAAACGAGCTGGAGGCAAATTCATCGACGGCTTCCCGCGCGATGCCATATTTCTTCGCGAGATTTTCCGCGGTCTGGATCATGTCGATGCCGGCGGCCGAGTCCTTGAGGGCCTCCCACATGAAGTCCTTGAAGCCGACCGGCGCGCCCAGCTTGAAACCCGTACGGTGCTCGAAGGCGGCGATCGGGTTGCGCGTCATGCTCTCGGCGCCGACGACCAGCGCCACGCTGGCGGCTCCGCTCTGGATCTGCTCGCCGGCCTGGCGGAACAATTCAAAGCCGGTACCGCAGATGCGCTGCACCATGATGGCCGGCACCTCCACAGGCACCCCGGCGTAAAGGCCGATATGGCGCGGCAGCATGAACTGCTCAAAATCACCAGGAGCCATGTTGCCGGCAAGCACCGAATCGACATCGCCGCCACTGACACCCGAGCGCTGGAGCACGGCGCGCGCGGCCTTGATGCCGAGGTCGGTGGGCGATATATGACCAAGGGCGCCGCAGTAGTCGACCATGGGCGTGCGGATGCCGTCGAGCATCCAGACGTCTTCGAAAGCGGAGAAAAATCCTTTGGGCTGCATGGTGTTTGTGCGTCGGGTTTTATGGTGCGGGTTTGACGATGGGGTGCGCCGTGTCATCGTGCAGGGCTACCACCAAAGCTTCACGGTGCGTCAGCACGGCGCGCTGGTTGATGGAGCCTTTGTCGGTGACCTCACCCTTGTCGAATGAGGGCGGCTCATGCATCAGGTGCAGGCGCCGGATGCAGCTGGCGCTGCCGGTCGCGCCCTCCGCGAGCTTGTTCATCATCTCCTGAAAGTGCGCTACCACCTGCGGGCTTTCAACGGCCTGGCGCAGCGGCGCGTCGGGCGGCAGTCCGGCCAGCGTGCGCACCGCAGGTGTCGGGAAAACCAGTGCGCCCACTTCCTTGAGGTTGATGCCCGTGAGTACCACGTCCTGCACGTAAGGCGCTCCCGCAGCGACGATCTTTGCACGCAGCGGGCCCACACTGACAAAGGTGCCCGTGGCCAGCTTGAAGTCCTCGGCGATGCGCCCGTCGAACTTGAGCCCGAGGTGAATGTTGCCCTCATCAATCCATTTGACGGCGTCGCCGGTACAAAAGAAACCTTCTTCGTCAAAGGCTGCTGCCGTCTCCTGCGGTGCGCGCCAGTAGCCGGGCGTGATGTTGGGGCCCTTGTAGCGCACCTCGGTCTTGCCGTCGGTGTCCACCAGCTTGAGCTCGATGCCGGGCGCGGGCACGCCGAGGTCGCCGGCTTTCACGTTGGGGTTGGTCACAAAAATGGCAAACGGCGCGGACTCGGTCATGCCCAGGCCGGTCGCCATGACAATGCGCTCGCCCACTTCTTTTTCTTCGGACTCGTACAGGCTGTCCCACACGGGTTGGGCCAGCGCAGCGCCGGCATAAAAAAACATCTTCACGCGCGACAGCAGGTTGCGCCGCAGCTCTGCGTCCGTTTTCATGGCGCTGGCGATGGCCTCAAAGCCGGTAGGCACGTTGAAGTACACCGTGGGGGCAATCTCGCGCAGGTTGCGCAGGGTTTCGTGCATCAGCGCCGGGGTCGGTTTGCCGTCGTCGATGTAGAGCGTTCCGCCATGGAACACCACCATGCCGAAATTGTGGTTGCCGCCGAAGGTGTGGTTCCAGGGTAGCCAGTCGACCAGCACCGGCGGCTCGTCCTGCAGCACGGGCATCGATTGCGCCATTTGCTGCTGGTTGGCACACCACATGCGCTGGGTATTGATGACCGCCTTGGGCATCTTGGTGGAGCCGCTGGTGAACAGGAATTTCACGATCGTGTCCGGCCCTGTGGCCTGCATGGCGCGGTCTACGGCCTCCGTGGCCGGCGTTGCAGCCAGTTCGGCAAACGCCGTGGTGGCGCGCCCTTCGACCTGCCCGGTAGCCAGCACCACCTCGACGTCGTTGCCAATGGCTGCGCTGATGGCCCTGGCGTAGCGGGCGCCGTCGGCGGCAAACACCAGACCCGGCGTCACGGTCTTGAGCACGTGGCGCAGCTTGTCGTAGTCCTGGCTGACCAGACTGTAGGGCGGAGACGTCGGTACAAAGGGCACGCCGGCCAGCATGCAACCCAGCGCCAGCAACGCATGCTCCAGGTCGTTTTCCGACAGGATGACCACCGGGCGTTCGGCGCTCAGGCCCCGGTCGACCAGCCCCTGTGCGATGTTGCGGGCCGAGACCCAAGCTTCGGCATAAGTGATGTGCCGCCAGTCGCCGGTCTTGCCATCAGCCAGCTTTTCGCGCCGCGCCATGAAGCTGCGGCCCGGGACCGTCTGCGCCCAATGCTGCAGGCGGTCAGTGATACGGGTCGGGAAGGCTTGCAGGGCCTGGTCTGCGCGCAGATAGCGCACACCGGGTACGCCGTCGCGCAAAACCACACGGGTCACGCCAAAGGCCATGGGACGAAATTTCGGGGCACTCATGGTTGTCTCTTCTGTCTCTTGTCTTCTGTCTTTTTTCTGGATGTCTCTCTTGCCTGCCCGCCCGGCCTGGTCAGCCCTTCTGGACCTTGCGGGCCTTGCCGTCCAGGAAATCTTTCACGCGGCTCTTGGCTTCGGGCGCGCTTTGCGCCACTGCGGCCATCAGGGCCTCGGTGAAGAACCCCTGGTCTGCCGGTTGCTCGGCAATGCGCGGCAACGCATGCATGAGGGCGTAGTTGGTCAGCGGCGCGTTTTCTGCCACGCGAGTGGCCAGTTCAAGGGCTTTGGCGAAAGCCTGGCCCTCGGGCACCAGGTATTGCGCAATGCCTATGCGCTCACCGTCCACCGCGTTGTAGACACGGCCGGTCAGCATCATGTCGGTCATCCGCGCGGCGCCGATCAGCCGCGGGATGCGCACCGCACCGCCACCACCGACAAAGATGCCGCGCGAGCCTTCGGGCAGCGCGTAGAAAGCGCTTTCGTCGGCAACCCGGATATGGCAGGCACTTGCCAGCTCCAGGCCACCACCGACCACGGCACCGTGCAGGGCCGCGATCACGGGCACCGGGCCGTACTGCACCCGCTCCAGCGCTGCGTGCCACATGCGCGAATGGTGCAGGCCCTGGCTGGCATCACGCTCCTTGAGTTCGCTCAGGTCAAGCCCCGCACAGAAGTGGTCACCCTCGCCGCAAAGCACGGCGGCTTTTGTTTCGGAAGGAAGGCTTTCGAACAGGTTCCGCAGTGCCAGGATCAGGGCGTCACCCAGGGCGTTGCGTTTGGCAGGGCGCGCCAGGCGGACCACGGCGACATTGCCGTGCATTTCGAGATGAAGGTATTTTGGGGTCATGTGAAGTGTGTTTCCGGAAGCCAATTATGGTTATGAATAATAACTATTACAACGTGATTAAGCCTTTTTTTTCTAGTGAAAACCCTAGGGCGTACCAAGGCATGTTTGCGCGGCGGACCAGCCGGCCCGCAAGGCAATCCGCAGGAGGAAACCCTGGATGAAGGATGACTCCCCCCGCAGGGGATGGAGGAAATTGGGTCGCCCGGCAGACGGCGATTCGGCACACTGGGTGTGCCGCTGACGCTAGCGGTCAGTCAGTTTCGCCGTGGCCCGGCCTGGCGCCGGCAACAGCCGGCGAAGGCCTGGCTCAAATATTGAGCCACTTCAGCAGCTCGCGCATGCGCGCTTCCGACGTGGTGTCGAACTGCTCGATGCCGATGCGCTTGAGCACGTCCTTGCCGGCATCGCTGGCGGGCAGCGCCAGCAATTCCTCCTGGATCGCCTTGAGCTGTTCGGGCT